>JAIRJQ010000047.1 GCA_031260545.1 Methanomassiliicoccaceae archaeon
GCTTTAAATTTCACACACCCGACGGCATTATATCATATGTTTGCGACACCCATTTCAGAGAGGACATCATGAAAGAGACGGAAGGATCGAGAGTGCTCATCCTTCCCGTCACGAGACCGACGAGAGCACGCATAAACTGCCATCTTTGTACTGATGATGTGATACGGTATGCGAACGCCATAAGGCCGGAATTGATAGTTTTCACGCACATGGGTGTCCGGATGATACAGGACGGCCCCGAAGATGAGGCGGCGCATGTTGAGAAGACCTCCGGAATAAGAACGATTGCGGCCAAAGACCTTATGAAATTTAAAATATCGGAGAATATCAGGGCATCGAAGGTAAGATTATTATAACTTAGTTAACAAAGTAATAAATCTAAAAATGTTATCCAGCGTCATATGAACCTTGAGGAACGGGTACTTGAGAGGATAAGACCTTCAAAGCAGGAGGCGGACCGCATAATGGATACCGCCGAACGCCTTAAGAAAAAAGTAACAGCGTATCTCAAGAAACATCAATATGACGTCAACGTTATGCTCGTGGGTTCCGTTGCTAAGGGAACGTTCCTTTCAAGACCGGACCTGGATGTCTTTTTGATGTTCCCTGAGCGCGTCTCACGGGATGACATGGAGCGCATAGGCCTTGCGACAGGTGAAGATCTGCTGCACGGGGAACGCATGTACGCGGAACACCCGTATATACGCGGGGTGTTCAATGATATGACGGTCGATCTCGTTCCATGCTATGCGATAAAGGATTCATCGAAACTGATGAGCGCCGTTGACCGTACCCCGTTCCACACCGATTATATCATTTCGCATACCGATGAACGTTTAAGGGACGAGATACGCCTGCTGAAAGTGTTCATGAAGGGCATCGGCGCATACGGCGCAGAACCGAACACCAGAGGGTTCTCGGGTTACTTATGCGAAACGCTGACGATATTCTACGGCAGTTTTCTGAATGTTATAAAAGCGGCGGCGGAATGGAAGAATGGTGTCTCGATCGCGTTAGAAAAAAAAGGACCGGCGATGCTCGGCCCCCTTGTTCTTTACGATCCCGTTGACTTTAAACGTAACGTCGCATCCGCGGTACATATTGATACATTCGCAACGTTCATAGCGGCCTGCAAAGGATACCTGCAATCGCCGGGAGAGAATTTCTTCTTCCCTTCGGAACGTTCGCTGCTGACGGGCGGTGAGTTGAAGCGCCTTTCCAATGACCGCGGTTCCAGGCTTGTCACGGTATTGTTCGCCCGCCCGGATGTGAATCGTGACAACCTTTATTCGCAGATATGGAAGACCCGTTACGCGATCATACGGAAACTTGACGCATATGATTTCAATGTTCTGCGGACCGTTCACGATATGACGAGATCGAAGATCGTTATCATTTTTGAATTGGAACGCGACATTCTTTCAAAAACGTTCAAACATATCGGCCCTCCCGTATGGGTGCGGTCGTCGGAATCGTTCATTACGAAATGGAAAGATAATGAATTCGGAGGTCCGTTCATTGATGAAGGCCAATGGAACGTGGTCGCGGAAAGAAGACACCGTTACGTCACGGAGATGTTATCGGAGGAGATATACGTCTCCGGTATCGGGCGCGATATAGATGCGGATACGATGGAACTTCTGGGACATGAGGAAACATTTGCCTCCGCGGACAAAGAACTGCTTATGGAACTGTTGGACCCGAAGCATCCGTGGGAGATCCAACATATAATATGAATGTATGAAATTGTTTTTTAGTGCATTCTCAGAACGGAGGGTTGATCATGATTATCCATATTCCGAGCGACAGGAAGAACATTAATATGTAATTCCCGAAAAGCATCTTCTGATCGATAAGGTCGGCCCTGAACCTCAGCATCGTGAGCAATTGCTTCAATGCGACGATGGCGAGGATTATCAGCAATAACCCGAGGTACCACATGTTATCGGTGGCCTTTTGTATGCACGCCGCAAGTATGCCTATCACTACCGCAAGCACCGCTACCACCATGAGAACTCTCGTTCCGTAAAGGTCCTTCAGCAAGAACTCCTTTTCATCGAAGATCGGAGCAACGAACTCATATGTATCCACGGGCTCCTCATTCTCACGCCTTCTCTTCTTAGCCATCGGCAGGGGATTGTAAACTAAGTATAAAACATTTCAACGTGAACACCGTTCAAATTCGGAGTAGTTTCGGTCACCTCTCCTGCTTTTGCTTATATATTGAGATGCCTGTGAAGTAACGGTGACTAAATGGCCGCAAAGAGTCTGGAGGACATACATGGTGTGGGACCTGCAATATCAGAAAAACTTCGTGAAGCAGGATATAAGGACATTTTGTCCATTGCAGTGGCATCGCCGAAACAATTGGCAGAGACCTGTGAGATCGGTGAGAAAAAGGCAATGGATATCATTGAAGGCGCAAAGTTATGCGCAGATATAGGTGGATTTGAGACCGGCGAGGATATATTAGCAAGGCGAAAAACGATAACAAAGTTAACGACCGGTTCGAAGGCATTCGACGAGCTCATGGGCGGAGGTCTCGAAAGTCAGTCGATAGTGGAATTCTACGGAGAGTTCGGCAGTTGCAAGTCACAGGTATGTTTCCAATTAGCGGTGAACGCTACCCTTCCGGAAGAACAGGGAGGCCTGGACTCGGATGTCTTAATGATCGACAGCGAGAATACATTCAGACCGGAAAGGATAATCCAGATGGCAGAACATTTAGGCGTGGACTCGAACGATGTGCTCAGAAGGATACATGTTGCAAGGGCTTTCAACTCACAGCACCAGATCTTGCTGGTGGACAAGGCAATAGAGATGGCGCAGGAAAAGAAAGTGAAGCTGATGATCGTTGACTCATTGACATCACATTTCAGGGCCGAATACATAGGACGCGGGGCGCTGGCGGAGAGACAGCAGACATTGAACCGCCATATGCATGAACTTCTCAACTTCGCAACTTTGAACAATGCCATCATAGCCGTCACGAATCAGGTGGCAGCGAAACCCGATGCATTCTTCGGCGATCCGACGAGACCTATCGGCGGACACATTGTCGGCCACACGGCGACGTTCAGATTATATCTGCGCAAAGGCAAGGGAGGGAAAAGAATAGCGAGGCTTATCGACTCGCCCAACCTTCCGGAAGGCGAGGCCGTATTCATGGTGTCGGAGAACGGTATCACCGACTGAAGCTTATATCGCGAGAGAAGTGTGAAACTTTTTCAACCATAATATTTTCAATTGGGAACCAATTCGTGTGATGTGAACAAATATCTTCAGCTGTTCAGATTCGGCAACGGACTGATGGGGATCATCGGCGTCATTACCGGCGCATTGATCGCCTCCGGCCTGGATATAACGGATCACTGGAAGATACTCATCATAGCGTCAGTTGTCGTGGTTCTGTTCATAGGCGGCGGCAATGCACTGAATGACTATATCGACAGGAACATCGACGTAACGTCACATCCCGAACGCCCGATACCGTCAGGAAGGATGACCCCGAAGCAGGCGCTTACTGCCGGCACCGTCGCTTTCACCGCTTCTGTTACGATATCGCTTATAGCGTTGGCCTTTTCGTTCACGGAGTGGGATCTCGCATCGGTCGTGATCGTGCTCGCCGCGTGTGCCCTCATGCTGTCGTACGAACTTTTCCTGAAACAGAGGGGATTCATAGGTAACGTGACGATCGCAGTGCTTACGGGGATGCTGTTCCTTCTCGGAGGGGCCGTTGTAGGCAATATCGAAGCGGTCATAGCGGCAACGTGCATGGCTGTCCTCGTAAGCATTGGACGTGAAATTGCAAAGGACATCGAGGATATGGGAGGCGACGAAGGGAGAAGAACGCTCCCGATGAGCATCGGTGTCAGAAAAGCATGCATCATCGCGTCGATAATGCTCATTGCCGGGCCGATACTGAGCGTTTGGCCTATAATAACAGACATGTTCGGCCCGTTGTATTATCTGATATTCGCGGCGGATGCGGTATTTATTTATGCATCGTTCATAATCCATAAGGACGCGCGCAAAGCCCAACAGCTTTGTAAGTACGCTATGCTCGCCGCGCTTGCGGCATTCATACTCGGGGCGGTCTACATATGAACGTGAAAAAATATCTGATCGAAAAAATCGCAAAGGGAACGTTACATTTTACTCTCCTTGATCCGGACAAACAACCGGTGGAAGAGGCGGCGGACATCGCCGCAAAGGCGGAGGCCGCGGGAACGGATGCGATAATGATCGGCGGCTCCACTGATGTCACGCAGGACAATTTGGACGAGACGGCAAAAGCAATAAAAAAGGCGTGCAAACTTCCCACGATATATTTTCCTTCGGGCGCACATGCGATATCCGGGAACTGCGACGCAATATTTTTCATGAGCATGGTCAACAGTGCCAGTGTCGATTGGATCATAGGTGAGCAAGTGAAAGGAAGCCTCATAACAAAGAAGCTTGGTCTTGAACCTATATCGATGGGCTACATCATCGTGGAACCGGGGATGAAGGTCGGCGAGGTCGGGCGCGCCGTACCGATAAAACGTGACGATCTGAAAGGAGCGATGTCGTATGCGCTCGCCTGCGAATACCTCGGGATGAGCTTTGTTTATCTTGAGGCAGGAAGCGGTGCGGACAGACCGGTCCCTCCTGAGATGATAAAAGCAGTTAAGGACGTGCTTTCGGTACCGCTGATAGTCGGCGGAGGCATACGAACGCCTGAGGCTGCGAAAGCGGCAAGGCTCGCTGGTGCCGACGCTATAGTAACGGGAACATTCGTTGAACGGTGCTCAGACGATTCCGAGCTCAAGAATGTGATAAAAGCGGCAAAAGGATGATCATTTCCTCTGATATCCGAAGCCGTTATGATATTTCTGCACAACGCCGTTCATATAATTGGCGAGGAACGCTTCCTTTTCCTTGGTGTTCACAACGAACCCATGCAACGGGAATTCTGTGTCACAGTGCACACATCTCACATATTTACAATTCTGAGTGGCCTTGGGGCACGCCCTGCAGGCTATCGCCCTTGACTGGAACAGGCTGAATTCCTTCCCGCATTTGGGGCAAAGGAACCTGTGTGTGGATGAAAGCATCTGGGGCGTAACGCCCGCTCTTGCCATCTCCGGTGTCAGCGTCATTGTTTTCCCTCAATACGTCGAATACAGTTCCCATATATACAATTCACGCCCTGAACGGATGTTCTGCCGATGTGTCCGGAACTCATTATCCTGTTCCGCATATCACTTAACACCATTAAAATCGCAGATTTTTAATAAAGTCCCGCCATATGCACGATCATGGGCGCATTGGATTCTGTCAAGGTCGCGATCGCAAGAAGAAGGCTGCTTGCCAACCGCATACCTAAGGATTCTCTGTATCCCCTTGAGACCTGGATGGCGATCAAGGCGGTAATGACCGCAAAGAGTGAAAGAGAGCTTAAAGGCATCATCGGAAAGAAGGATCAGACGGATATCACACGCAAGGATTTCGATGAATACCAATTGTTCCGATTCAGGGAGCAGATCAGATACGTGAAGAAGAACACCCCGTATTATGAGGAAAAACTAAAAGATCTGATACCGGAGAATATCAGAACATTGGATGATCTTAACGAAGTTCCTTTCACGCTTCCTTCCGATCTCGCCGAAGCACCTTTTAGTTTCATGGCCGTGTCGAGAACAAAACTCGCAAGAGAGTTCACAACAACGGGAACGACGGGAAAGAGAAAGGTCATCGGTTATACGACCGGCGACCTCATTGCAAAGGTCGACATAATCTCGTCAGCGCTGAGAAGCGTCGGCATGAGCGGCGATGATGTTCTGCATATAATGTTCCCTGCGGTCGATGCATGGGACCCGAGCATTATGCTTGCCGGTGCCTGCAGGGTCGCAGGATACGGATCGTCAACGTGCTCAAGCCCCGACATCAAAGAACAGATGGAAATTATGAAGAAGAACGGCTCGACACACATTATCGGATTACCGTCGTTCATTTATCGCGTCACGGCACTGATGGGGAACGAGATCGATCTTAAGAAGCTCGGAATAAGGAAGATCATCTCCACATCAGAACCATTATCGGAAAGCATGCGCGAAAAACTCCAGAACGCGTGGGGCTGTAATGTGTTGGACGTGTGGGGGATGACCGAGTTCGGATTGGCGTGCGCAATAGAATGCGACAAAAGGAAAGGGTTGCATACAGATGAAGCAAATCTCTTGTTCGAAGTTATAGATCCAGACACAGGAAAAAGAGTGCCAGACGGGAAGATGGGAGAGCTTGTGGTCACTGCGCTTACTGCTGAAGCGACACCGCTGATACGGTACAGAACAAGAGATATCGCAGCGATGATATCGCCGCCCTGCAGCTGCGGTTCGAAGTTCAACAGAAAGCTCGTAAAACCCTGCGGCCGGATGGACCTGCAGTTCAAGGTGGGAATGGGATACAAGATATTCCCGCTGCTGTTCGATGAAGCTGTTTTCGAGAACAAAGATGTTATCGATTATCAAGTGAACATAACAAAGGAAGGATTCAAGGATGTGCTTACCTTTGAACTCGAATCAAAGGATCAAAGCGATGGTGTGCGTGATTCCGTGATCGCCGCAGTATCGAAGATAATGGAGATCGACGACGGAATAAAAGAGGACCTCATCGAAATTCCGAGAGTAATATTCAAGGAGATAGGATCGATGGCGTATTCCGCGAAGGCTAAGAAGATAGTCGATCTTCGTGAGAACTTCGACTCATAACGTTACACTGTGAGGACAGAATGACTTGCGTCTGTATATCGTCTCACCGTCGACCGATGTGCAGTTGAACAGACAGAACGGTATCAGCTTGCCGTCGGGTGTTACCATGTGTATGCAGCACCTTTCCCATCTTTCCACTTCTCCTGTCCACACATCCTGGAACGCCATTGCGGAAACGGTCAGATAATGAGTTTTCGCCCTGTTCACGAACGTCTTCCATGACTTGTCCTCTTCCTCCGACGGCCCGTCCATGGTGTCCTCGATGAACCTCCAGAATTTTGAGACCTCGGTCCTTGTTTTATCGGCTATATCGTCTGTTCTCGTCGGCGGACCTAACGCCATTGTCGTTAACGGGAACAATGAACCGTCAGGCAGCACAACGGACAGCGATTTCATATCACAATGTACATTCGAACATGATGTCGGCAAAAAGTTGTCTGCTTTCAGCATGCCCATCGTCTGCTTTTCTATCGCGGCCGCGAGATCGGGCAATGTTACTCTGTCTTTATCTTCCGGTTCTTCGGGATATCGGCCGAAGTACGTTATCGGCTGGAAATGCACACCTTTCACGGTCGGGACATTCATTGCCGCGAATTCGATTATCTTTCCCACATGATCAAGATTTATGTTCGGGGATACCGTAACAACAAGCGTCACACCCAGACCGACGACACCGCAGTTCTCTATCGCCTTCTTTTTTACATCGAACATCGGGCGGCCCCGGGTCTGCATGTATATCGCATCATCAATGCCGTCGAACTGAAAATAGAACGAGTCCATCCCTGCATCCTTTAACGCTTTCAGGTATTCGATGTCGCTGGATATCCTGAGCGCATTGGTGTTCACTTCGATGTGTTCTATTCCCATCTCCTTGGCCATTTTGATTATTTCCGGGAGATCGTCCCTTATCGTCGGTTCGCCGCCGCTCAGCTGGACGACGCGCGGGCTCTTCACGTGATCCACGACCGTCCTGAACATCTTCCTGATCTCGTCCATCGTCGGGTGATACTTGTAACCGCATCCGTTCGCGGTTGCGAAACATATAGGACAGTTCATGTTGCAGGCGTTCGTTAACTCGACCACATTCAGACAGGTGTGCTGTTTATGCTGGTTGCAGAGGCCGCAGTCCTGCGGACAGTCCTTGCATTCTTTCACCGCATATTTTAACGGCGGTTTCAGAACGGCCGCAAAATCATACAGATATTTGTAATGCTCAACACCTGACCATATCTGAACTTTCCATTTCCCGTGATCCTTGCATTCTTTCACGATGAATACTTTGTCATCCTCTGCGACCTTTACCGCTTTTATTGTCTTCAGACACACCGGACACAACGCAGACGTTTCGCCGAGCTTCTCTGCCATGAATCTCGTATAACGATATATGATAAAAACATGCCTAAAATGATGATTAAAAGGAAAGGGAAAAGGTTTGTCCTTTTTCGAGAGATGTGCACTTATGCTCTCTTCTGCGAGAAAAGCATCTCAGCGACCGCGATCGTCTTGGCTGCGAGGTACTCCTCAAGCCACGACTCGCCGGATTTCGGGTCGACAAGGCTCGGAGCACTTCTTGTGGCACCCAGGTAAGAAAGGTTCGTGTGTCCTTTCCTTACTTTCGCACCGTTCTTGACGTATGTCCACTCGGTGTCCGCGGTGTCCATGACTATGTCCAGGATCTTCATCTTGTGTGCATAGCCGGAGTTGATCCTTATTTTGCCGTCCTCTGCGGAGTAGTCCGCATAAACGACAACGTCGCCCATCTGCTTCTTCGCGAGGCATTTGGATCCGTTGGTGATCTTGTCCTTGGATGCTTCTGCGCCATCAATGATCTTTTTTATGTCATCGACCTTAAGGGCTCTGCTCTCGATGGTCTTCTTAACTTCATCAGATATTAGGAAATCCATTTTTAATCACCTCACCATGTTCCATATGTACCGAAGTCCCTGGCTGCCCTTGTCAATGCAAGGAGGTTACCGGGTATCGTGTACGGGGGCGTCTCACAGCTTGTACCGAGGATGTATCCCTTCTTCGAGTCACGGCCAGTTAACAACTGACCTTTGGCCTGCTCATAGACCTTCGCCGGGTTGGCGTTGATCATGAGCTTCGTGTCTACTGAACCCATGCAGGTAGAGACATCCTGGAACTCACTCTTCAGAAGTTCTGACGGGAACACTTTCGGTCCCTGGTATCCTACGTGTGTAACGGTGAACGGCGACCATACGAGGTTCCTCTTGAACACTTTGTATGATGTCTCGTGGTTACCGCACATGTGGTAGAATATCTGGGGTCC
>JAIRJQ010000057.1 GCA_031260545.1 Methanomassiliicoccaceae archaeon
CCGTCAGGCAATGTCTGTATGAAGTGATGCAGTCCGACCATCTTGCATGCATCGACGACCTCTGCGTCGAGGACGTTCGTTCTTGAGTAGGCTATATTCTCCTTTATGGTCCCTTCGAATAACCAGGTATCTTGTAAGACCATACAGAACTGTTCGTGAACGCTCTCTCTCGGAACTTCGTTGATGGGCGTACCGTCGATGGTGATCTCGCCGCCTTCTATCTCATAGAACCTCATCAGAAGATTCACCATAGTCGTCTTTCCTGCACCGGTAGGACCGACTATCGCGATCTTCTGTCCTGCTCTTACCGATGCAGAGAAATCGTTTATGACGATCTTATCGGAAGTATATCCGAATCTTACGTTCCTGAATTCTATGTTGCCTTTGACATTCTCCAGCTGTTTTACTTTCTGACCTTCGTCCTCCAGTTCTTTCTCTTCCAGGAACTCGAACACACGTTCGCTTGCCGCTGCCGTCCTCTGCATGTTGATGGCCGCTTGTGCGATCTGAGACAACGGCTGCGTGAATAGACGGATGTACACCATGAACGCTACGATGACAGCGAATGATATCGTTCCCTGCACAGCAAGCACAGCTCCCACGATGCAAACAGCAACGTATCCGAAATTTCCGATGAATATCATAAGCGGCATCATCAGTCCTGAGAAGAATTGTGATCTCCATCCGCTGGTGTAAAGCTTTTCGTTTATTTCCTCAAAGGTCTTTTTTAACTCTCTGCTGCCGTTGTACACTTTCACGACGTTATGGTTGGTGTACGTCTCTTCGACGTGACCGTTCATGCTCCCGAGCTCCTTCTGCTGTATCACGAAATATTTCTGCGACCTTTTCATGATTATTATCATTGCTATGAAACCGGCCAAGCTGGTGACCACAGCGGTGACGGCCATTATCAGGTTCGTATAGATCATCATGATCAGCGAACCGATGAACAATGTAACTGCGGATGCAAGTATCCCGATGCTCTGGTTAAGCGTGGTGCCTATCGTATCTGCATCGTTCGTAACACGGCTTAAGACGTCACCGTAGCTGTTCTTGTTAAAATAACTGAATGGCAGGCGATTTATTTTATCGGAGATGTCAGACCTCATCTGCTTGGCTATCTTCTGCGACACCGTTGCCATTATCCAGTTCATCAGGAACGTAAGTACCGCTGAGCTTGCGTAGAGGAACACAAGGATCATTGCTACCGATGTAACAAAGCTCATGTCGATCGGTGCGCCGACAGTGAAATGCAGGACCTCTTCCGTGATCTGTTTCAGTCTGTCCGGCCCGAGGACCTGGAATACTGCTCCGACAGAGGCCATTATCAGCGCCACGGCAACTATCACCATGTGAGCTCGGCTGTAGCGTATCAGTTTACCCCATGTTCCTTTGAAATCCTTTGATCTTTCAGCAGGCCCTCCCCTTCCGGCCATCGGGCCGTTGGCGGGTGCGCGCTGTTGTCCATGAGTTTCTTTGCTCATAGGTCCAACTCCTTTTCGCTCAGCTGGGACATTGCGATCTCTCTGTAGACGCTGCAGGTGTTCAGAAGTTCTTTGTGGCCTCCTATTCCCACCACCCTGCCTTCGTCAAGCACCACGATCTTATCGGCATCCATTATCGTGCCGATGCGCTGCGCAACTATCATGCTGGTCGCGCCCTGCAGCTCATTCTTCAGAACGGTCCTGAGTTTACGGTCCGTTTTGTAGTCTAACGCAGAAAAACTGTCATCGAATATGTAGATCTCCGGCCTCTTGTATACGGCACGCGCGATGGCCAGACGCTGTTTCTGCCCCCCGGATATGTTGGCGCCTCCGCGTGATATGTCCGCGCTGTACATATTGTCCATTTTTTCAACGAAATCCGTGCCCTGAGCTATTCTGACGGCATTCTTCACATCATATTCGGTCATCTCATTCTCGGTCCTGCCGAATGCGACATTCGACGATACCGTTCCGCTGAACAGCGCTGCTTTCTGCGGAATATACCCGATCTTGTCATAAAGCGATTCCAGTTTGAAATCGCGTACGTTCACTCCGTCGATGAATACGTCACCTTCCGTGGCGTCATAGAATCTGGGCACAAGGTTGATAAGCGTGCTCTTGCCGCTTCCCGTGGATCCGATGAATGCTATTGTCTCGCCGCGTTTGACGGTGAAATTTATATCTTTCAGGATGTAGTCCGCGGCTCCCGGGTATTTGAAAGAGACATTCCTGAACTCTACCTCTCCGCTGCGTCCTGTATCCGTTTCGGTGACGTTCCCGTCTGTCACCGTCGGTTCTGTATCGATAACTTCGTTGATACGCCGCATCGCCACCTGCGCTCTGGGCAGCATGATGAACATCATCGTGATCATCATGAACGCAAATATCGTCTGCATCGCATATGATGTGAACACTATCATGTTGGAGAACAGAATGCTCTGTTCTTCTGTAGAAGGCGCAGCATTGTTTATGAGCACAGCACCTATCCAATAGATCGCAAGGATGAGGCCGTTCATTATCAGAAAGATCACAGGCATCATCACTGCCATCGCTCTGGTCGTGAACATATGTACATCTGTCAATTCTTTGTTCGCCTTTTCGAATTTATCTGTCTGATACGGTTCCGCATTGTACGCACGGACCACGGGAAGACCCATTAGATTCTCTCTGGCCACGCGGTTCACATTATCGGTCAGGACCTGCATCTTCCTGAACTTTGGAAGGACGACAACGATCAGGATGGCGAACATTATCAAAAGCACAACGACCGCCACGCCGGTGGCGAGCATCCATTCCAATCCGTCACTGTGGATGTTGTAGATCTTGTATATCGCCCAGACCGCGACTATCGGCGCTTTGATGATCATCTGCAGCGCGATGATCATGAACATCTGCACCTGCGTAACATCGTTCGTAGACCTTGTGATAAGGCTGGGCGTAGAAAATTTATTTATCTCGGCCATAGAGAAAGAATCCACTTTATTGAACTGCATGCTCCTGAGTCTTTGCGAGAATGAGGAACCGACCTTGGCCGCAAGAAAACCTACGGCTATCGCCCCGGCAAGGCTTCCCAGTGCGCAAAGGATCATGTACATACCATCGTTCATGACCGCGTCGACCGTTCCGTGTCCGCTGTTTATTGTCGTGGTTATCTTGCCCATGTATTCAGGCAACATCAGATCAAGCCAGACCTGGAACACGACGAGGATCAGTATGATCCCGATCATGATCCATTCTTTCTGTCTGAGGTGTTTCAGCATATCGAACATATCATCTCATCTTTCCTTTCATATTGAACGTAATATCTGATTCATGGTTGTTCTCGCAGAGCACTTCGGCCATCCTTCCCGTCAGCCGTACGTATTCTCGGGCATCATCCTCGCCGAGAAGTCTAAGAATGTTCTCCATGGCTTCAACATACTTTCTTTCCTGCTCTTCCGCGCGTTCCGTGCCCTTTTGCGTTAACTTTACTATGATCCTTCTTCTGTCGCCGTTGTCGATCTCACGTGTTATCATCTCTTTGTTCTCAAGCGCATTGAGAACAGCGGCCACGCGCGCAGAGCTCAGACCGGCGTTATCGCTTATGTTACCGGGAACTATCCCTTCCTTGCACTCTTTGATACAATTAAGGACGAACGCTTCGCCGCGAACGCCTTCTTCCACGTATCTTTGATGTTTTGCCTTACGGACGGATTGCATGTTATGCAGGAGTTCCTTGGCAAGTTCATTATAGTTCATGCTCTCTCGGCCGTGTAATTGCTAATAGTATTAGTATTTTATTATGTTAGGTATTATAGCTAAAATAATATAACCCTATGCTGTTGGGAAGAATATCATGGCCAGTGCAAGAGAGAAGGTACTGATCGCCACAGCGGTGGCGGTGACCGCAGTGATATGCATATACGGTATGTACCTGCTGGTCGGCGACACCGAAGAAAAACAGGACGTCCGTGTTACCGTACCGACAGGACTGGAAGATGAGGCCGCATTGTTCTTCGAAGGATTTGAGACGTACACAATGTCAAAGATAATAATATCCTCCGTCGACGATCCGAAGATATCGCTTCTTAACAACGGAGCCGATATAATATTTTCATACAGCAGCAGCGGAACGGCACCGATGAAAGAACTGACAATAGCTGATGGGATCGTTGTGTATGCATATTATAAAGAAAATACACAGGGAATGGCAGGATCAGCAATAAATTGGCTGAACGGTCAATGACCCCATATCTCGGGTTTTGTTCTCTTTTCATAAGATTTAATGGGTGTTAACTTCATTATCATCTTTATTGTGTGCGCACATATAGAGAAAATATATAAGCGATGCCCAACTTGAATGGTTGGGGAGGGTAGCTGTGAAAAGCTGGATGAAAGTATCCGCTGCGATTCTGATAACCGCTATGATATGTGTCCCGTTGACGGCTACTGTTATTGGCACTGATTCTCATAAGCTCAGCGTTGCCGGATCGACAACGGTCTATCCTCTGATGGCGGAATTACAGAAAGAATTTGAAAAGTTCGCCAACGTTGATATGAACGTCAGCGGAGGAGGCTCCGGTGTTGGTGTAAGCTCAACGCTCAACGGCGTCGCGGACATCGGCATGCTTTCGAGAGATCTGAAAGAAGATGAGGGCGGCGGACAATTGGTCCCGCATGTTATAGCCAAGGACGCCGTTGTCGTTATCGTTAATAAAAATGTCGGGCTTCCGAACAAGGAGGCGGGCATCCCCGATCTTACTTTAGAACAGCTTGCCGGAATATACAGCGGTAAGTACAACGATTGGGGAGAGGTCGGAGGAAAGGCGGGACAAAAGATAGCGGTCATCGCCAGAGAGGAGGGATCGGGGACGAGGGATTGTTTCGAGGCTGCGCTGAAGACCGTGTCCGGAGGGTTCGTTGCAAAGGAAAGAGATGTCAATTCGGTGAATTCCACCGGAGCGGTCCTTCTCTCGGTGCAGAACACTCCGGGAGCGATCGGTTACATAAACCTGAATGTTGAGATATTTGCATATCCCGGAATAACGAAGGTCACCGTGGATGGCATAACGGCGACGTCCGAGAACGTACAGGACAAAACTTACGAAATATCCCGTGACCTCATACTCGTGACGAAAGGCAAGGAGACGGGCATGGTCAAGTTCTTCATGGACTGGATATTAAGTGAGGACGGACAGAGGACAGTGGAGAGTTCTGGTTTCGTGAGGGTGAATTAGGTGATCTTTTGAAAAATGAGGACAACACCATAAAGAGGGTAAAAAAATTCAATCACGACATTGTGATGAAATATCTTCTCATGGCGGTTGCCTCCGCAACGATCCTGATAATACTTTTCATAATCATTTTCATTTTTGCCAACTCTTCCGGCGCGATCAGGGATATCGGCATCATCGAATTCATAACCGGCACCGTATGGAAGAACAGCGAGGGCATGTACGGTGCGGTGCCGCTCATCGTCGGGACGCTGCTGGTAACATTCGGAGCGATAATGATAGCATTGCCGCTCGGATTGGGGACCGCCGTTTTCATATCGGAAGTGGCGCCGAAAAGATTGAGGAACATCTTAAAACCGATATGCGAGATATTTGCCGGCATACCTTCCGTCGTTTACGGTTTCTTCGGCCTTGTTGTTCTTGTGCCGCTGCTCGGCACCATATTCCCAGACCATCTGCTTTCAGGCACATCATGGCTGGCCGGCTCTATTATTTTGGGGATAATGGCGTTACCGACGATAATATCCGTCTCCGAGGATGCGATGCGCGCTGTCCCCCGATCATACAGGGAAGCGTCGATGGCGATGGGCGCCACCAGATGGGAGACCACCAGAAGAGTTGTCGTACCGGCAGCGATATCGGGCATCGCGGCGGCAACGATATTGGGTATCGGACGCGCCATCGGAGAGACGATAGCGGTGATGATGGTCACCGGGAACTCGCCGATGATCCCTGAACCTCTATGGAACATCTTTGAGATGTTAAGAACAATAACGGCCACGCTTGCACTGGAAATGCCTGATGCCGCCTCCGGCAGTACGCATTATTCGGCGCTGTTCCTTTTAGCGCTCATACTTATGTTCATTGTGCTCCTGATCAATTACGTCGCAAAAGTGGTGATAAAAAGAGCTAGAAGAAAATTTGGCGATACGTCGGGAACGTCATTCACAAAAAAGCTCCCGAAATTAACTTACGCGGTACGAATCCCTAAAGCGCTGTGGGTGATCGCTTCGGTGGCAATAACGTTCACCATCTCCGCATTTTTATTCAACCTGCTGATGGCCGTGGTCTATTCGTCCTTCGTTTTCCTTATTTCTGCGCTTTTGATAACGGTCGTCTTTGAAACGGCGGAAAAGGAAAAGGCGAAAAAGGAAGAGAAAAGGCCTCCGCGTGCAAAGCAGCATACGATATTGTCAAAGTTGATGCCAAATGTCATGCGTTCGATCACTCTGATAGCGATGTTCGCTTTCGTATGGATGATGGCATCGCTGTTCTTCGACAGACAGACGACCGGCATCATTGCATTCGTTTCGGTGATCGTGATGCTGGCATCCGCTCCCGTCGGAAAGAAACTGGGTGCAACGATAAGGGAGAAGGTAGCGCACGGTTCGCTTGTACTGGTGATGCTGATTGTGGTGGCGATACTTGTTGTAATGTTATTCGATATAGTTTCGAAGGGCCTTCCTGCACTTTCACTCGATTTCCTGCTGAAATATCCTGAGGACAGAGGGATGTCTGGAGGCATATTCCCTGCGATCGTGGGGACCATACAATTAGTGGTGGGAACGATGATGATAGCGTTCCCGCTGGGCATCATCTCAGGGATATATTTGGCGGAATATTCAAAGAACACACGCTTCACCAGAATAATACGGGAGGCGATAGACCTTCTGAACGGTACGCCGTCGGTCGTGTTCGGACTCTTCGGGATGACGGCGCTCGTGATATTTTTAGGAGTAGGAATAGCATTGATAGCCGGTTGTATCACGTTAGCGTTCATGGTGCTGCCCGTGATAATAAGAACTACGGAAGAATCCATATTGGCGGTGCCGAAGGAGCTCAGGGAGGCATCGTTGGCATTAGGTGCCAGCAAGTGGGAGACAACGATAAAAGTTGTGATACCCGCAGCATTCGGAGGTGTCATCACAGGATTGATATTGAGTCTGGGGAGAGCGGCCGGCGAGACAGCGCCGATCATGTTCACGGCAGCTGCCATATACAGCTCAAGCATATCATTCTCGTTATTGGACCCGGTGATGGCCCTTCCGTATCATCTGTATATTTTAGCGACAGAGGTCCCGGGATCTACGACGATGCAGTACGGGACCGCATTGGTATTATTGATAATGGTGCTGTTCATGTTCGGTATGGCATCATTGGCGAGACACAGGTACAGTAAGAACATCAAGTGGTGATATAATGGAAGAAACGAATGTCATCGACGTCGAAAAATTCAAGCTTTGGTACGGTGAGAAACAGGCACTTTTCGATGTGTCCATGAATGTCAGAAAAAATAAGATCACGGCACTCATAGGACCGTCCGGCTGCGGCAAGTCAACGTTACTGAGATGCATGAACAGGATGAACGATACCATCGACGGATGCAGAGTGGAAGGAAT
Source organism: Methanomassiliicoccaceae archaeon (assembly GCA_031260545.1). Lineage (GTDB taxonomy): Archaea > Thermoplasmatota > Thermoplasmata > Methanomassiliicoccales > Methanomethylophilaceae > Methanomicula. The sequence continues at coordinate 7,597 of JAIRJQ010000057.1, forward strand.
AATGAGATATCACGGCCAGGACATTTACGATAAAGATGCGGACGTCATGGCGCTGAGGAAACGGATCGGTATGATCTTTCAAAAACCTAATCCATTCCCCATGAGCATACGCGACAACATCACATACGGGCCGAAGATACACGGGATCACGAAATATGACGAACTTGAGGATATTGTCGAAAGATCACTGAAGCAGGCGGTGCTATGGGATGAGGTGCAGGACCGGCTGGACCAATCCGCTTTATCGCTGTCGGGAGGGCAGCAGCAACGAGTGTGTATCGCGAGAGCATTATCCATATCGCCGGAAGTGATCCTCATGGATGAGCCCACGTCCGCGCTCGATCCCATAGCAACATCGAAGATCGAGGACCTTGCGATGGAATTGGAGAAGGATTATACTGTTGTAATTGTTACCCATAACATGCAGCAGGCCGCTAGAATAAGCGATTTCACGGGGTTCATGTACATGGGAAGGATGATAGAGTTCGACCGGACGGATAAGATCTTCAACAAACCTTCAGACGATCTTACGGAAAGATACATCACGGGGAGGTTCGGGTGATAACATGGGACGATTGGACAGAGACCTTAATACAATGACCGCTTCGATAACGGAGATGGGATCATTAGCTGCGGATATGTTAGAGAAATCGGTCAGCGCTTTAGTGAATTCTGATGTTGAATTGGCTCAGAAGGTGAGA
>JAIRJQ010000088.1 GCA_031260545.1 Methanomassiliicoccaceae archaeon
AAGCTTACGTATGACGGGTTGGTCGAAGTTATCGGCGGCGAGGGATCGTTCGTTGAGGTCTTCGCAGAACTCGCCCTGAGCTTCAAGGTCGGCCCCGGCAACGCGGCAGTGTAAAAAAAACATATTCAAGGTCATTGCCGGTGATGGAAAGATCGCCGGCAGTGACCGATCTTTTTTATTTTGATCGTTCCGGACTCAGCTTTCATTATGCGATCGTTTGAGATCGGCACGTTCCGCGTATATTCAGTTAGTGTTGACTATCTTTGGATTTATCAGTTTCCCGAGTATCGCTTCGCGTACGAATTTGTTATATTGTGAAAGGTCCGGTCTTTCCTGAATTATCTTTTCTGTTGTTCTTAAAATATGTGTGAACACCTTTTTGAATATCTTACATGAATTTCCGCCGTTCTCGGACATGGAGCCTTCTGATAATGCGTCGATGGAACACCCTCCGTTGCAGTATTTGAAAATGCTGCATGATGAACACTTTTCCCTTCTTTCGATCGATGCGGTGAATATCTCTCTCATCGCTTCGGATAGGAACGCGTCCGATATTTTTTCAATGCCGGCGATGTTGCATAATCTGAATCTTGAAGGGCAGCCTTTCGCACACGGATATAGATCTCCATCTGGATACACAGATAACCATTTCGTTAAACAGGATGAATGCGCACAATCGGACGGTGACGGATCCCCCAGGGCGGACAATAAATATTGCATGTGCGGGAGCAGCGGCATATCCGCATCCGTATCGTATAACCATTTGTTGAACACTCTAATACTTTCATCGGCATATCCGTCCGCGTCCGGTATCATGCCCGCTGCGGCCGATCCGGAAAGTATCACCGGCGATAACGATAACGCAATATCATTCTTTATGAAATGATCGTACAGTCTCAGCTGATCATTCGTATCGCTGGCACATATTGTTGCGTTGACAGAGAACATGTGCCCTCCCATCTTCATCATCTCAATATTCTTCTGAACGTCGGCCGTTCTTTCCCTTAGGATGTCATTGCACGGCCCCTCGAACGATACGCCGACGTTGATCTTCTTCTCTTTGCAGAAGCTCATGATCTTTTTATCTATCAGTATACCGTTCGTTTGTATCGTATTGCTTACTCTGTGTGACGCTTTTCCAAAATATCTTTCCTGAAAAGCAATGGCCTCCTTATAGAACTTTAACGGCAGCATGAGCGGTTCGCCGCCGTGCCACACGAACCATACCGTTTCGTATTCTTCCGATGCCGTCCGTATGATCTTTTCCAATGTTCCGGATGACATCACGACGCCCGTTCTTTCCTCAGGAGCATGATAGCAATGCTTACAATCAATATTACATGAAAGCGTGGGTTTTATTATGATCGTTATAACATTCATCGTTACCGTATCACGTTCAGTATGGCCAATATGTCCACCAGCCGCCGAACCCGTTCGTGAGGTAGCAGCAGCAGACGAATGCTCCGACGATACATACCGCAAGACAGATGAAGCATACTGGTTTGCATTCCCCTTGTTCGTTACAGCACGGCCAGCTGCAACCGTTGTTCACGAAATTCCTCTCTCCTGCCGGTTCGTCCTTTTTCGGGGCGGACATCGCTGTGCTGAGGAATTCTCCCGCAGATTGTTTCGTATATATTGCGGCCAATTCCTCGATCGGTCTCGTGTTCGTCATTAATCTCACCATTAAATATCCAAGGGATATGTGTTGCTTTGGTAACCCATTAGAAATATTTAACATCCTCGGCCTCTTAAAGGAAATACGGGTTAAGTGATTTGTTCGGTTACACAGTTCCGTCGTACAATGTTATGTCCGCATCGGACCCGAACATATACAGATCGTGCTACTGCGAATCATGCCATCAATTGAAAAAGAATTTCGGTATCGTGTCAACAGCTGCCGTGAATTACGATATGACGTTCAACAGCATCATCATAAATTCTCTTTCACCGTATGGGATAAAGGAGCAGAACACCAAGAACGGGATGATATGCATCCTTGGCAAGGCGGCAGATTCCGAACTTCTGAAAAAGATCGCCGCATATACGATACTTTTAACAAAATGGGAGCTTCTGGACGACAAGAACGATCACCCTACTTTGAGATCGAACGCCGCATCGATCGCTCTGGGGCGCGCTGTCCGGAAAGCCGAAAGAGGATATCCTGAATATGATGCTCATGTCGAAAAAGGATTTGATGCATTGCGGAAAATGGAGTCGGATGAATGTTCCGATGCTTCGGAGATAGGGATGAAATTCACCCGATCGCTGATACCGGCGATGAAAGATATCTCCGGAGACGCATGGAATGACGGCCTTGAAGGATTGTTCCTTTCCCTCGGGACCATGATATACGTGATGGATGCGGTCGACGATCTCGATGAGGATTACATGAACGATACGTTCAATCCTTTCCTTTCCGGATATGACGGATTCGTTAACAAAAGAAAATTCATTGAAAAGAACATTTACCCCATAACGGATGTGATGTACGGCATCATGAAAAAAATTCAGACATCATATTCTTCGGTACGGAATTCAATGATGTTCCATCAGGGTGTTGCGGACAATATAATATATCACGGCCTTACCGATTCGGTAAAACGCGTGATATCGTGCGAATGCACCTCCCGTCCGAGTATGACCAACACGATATCGTCCCGTCTGCTCAGAAGAAAAGAGTAACACGGCAAATGTATTAACAAGGAGCGCGATACATAAATAGTGGATGTGGAAAATGATTTCGGGTAAGAACGGTTTTGATAACGCGAAATACCTTACCCTTCAGTCTGAGAATATCAGCAAGCGCATCTCAGAATTCGGCGGTAAGTTGTATCTAGAATTCGGCGGGAAGATGTTCGATGATTTCCATGCGTCCCGTGTGCTTCCAGGTTTTGAGCCGGACAGTAAAATAAACATGCTCACTCAGCTGAAGGATAACGCTGAGATCGTTATCGTAATAAATTCCAGCGATATTGAAAAGAACAAGATACGGGGAGACACCGGTGTCACGTATGATATGGAAGTTCTGCGACTGATAGACGCATTCCGGGAAAGGGGGTTCCTGGTGAGCAGTGTTGTCCTTACAAGATACAATTCACAGCATGCGGCAGAACAGTTCAGGGGCCGCCTGATATCACTGGGCATGAACGTGTATAAGCATTACATTATCGCCGGTTATCCTTCCGACATCCCGTATATTGTCAGCAATGAAGGTTTCGGTAAGAATGAATATGTTAAAACAGAAAGGCCGCTGGTCATCGTTACCGGGCCCGGGAGCGGGAGCGGCAAGATGGCAACATGTCTCTCACAATTATATCATGAGCACAACAACGGAGTAAAAGCGGGATACGCCAAGTACGAAACATTTCCGATGTGGGACCGCCCATTGAAACATCCGGCCAACCTCGCATATGAGGCTGCGACAGCTGATCTGAACGATGTGAACATGATAGATCCGTTCCATCTCGAAGCGTACGGAAAGACCACGGTAAGTTACAACCGTGACATAGAGATATTTCCCGTACTGAACGCGATCATGGAACGCATCCTCGGATCCTCGCCCTACAGGTCGCCGACGGACATGGGCGTGAACAAAGCGGGAATGTGTATCATTGATGACAACATTGTAAAATCTGCGTCAAAACAGGAAATAATAAGAAGATATTTTGCGGCGAAGTGCGCACTGAAAGAAGGTCTGGGTAATGAGGCTTCCGTGTTTAAATTGGAAATGCTGATGAAGATGGCCGGCATTTCCGTGAATGACAGGAAGATCGTTGCGCCGGTGATGAAAGTTGCCGCAGAATGCGGCAGGGCAGTCATCGGTATCGAGCTGCATGACGGCCGTACCGTAACGGGAAAAGAATCGCCGCTGATGTGCGCATCCGCATCGATGCTTCTGAACACGCTGAAAACCCTCGGTAATATAGATGACTCCATTCCGCTGATATCACCGTCCGTCATTGAACCGGTGAGGGATATGAAAACAAAATATCTCGGGAACAAAAGCCCGCGCTTGAGGGCGGATGAGATGCTTGTCGCTTTATCCGTTTCCGCAGCGATGTCGCCGATGGCGGATGTTGCGTTCAAGAAACTTCCTGAACTTAGAGGATGCGAGGTGCATTCATCGGTGATACTTGCGGCGGTTGACGAATACGTGTTCAGGCAGCTTGGCGCTAACGTTACGTGTGAACCACAGTATCAATCATCAAACCTGTACCGCGGAACGGAATAAATGACCTTTTGATCAAAGAGCGGTTTCTGTTACTCCAAGTAACCAAAAGTGATAGGTGGCCAGTAAGATAGACGCTTCCCTTCTTGCCCATATTTACGACCGCGTATGAATAAAAAATTACCGTTGTCGGTGTCGTACATACCGGACGAGCGGCAGAGGCCCTTCGGGTGCTCTGCCGGTTGCGCGAGGATATCACAAATAATATATGAGATCCTATCAGAAAGATCAGCCTCATATGTCATTCGTCAGAATTGACATTCCGTATCCGTTTCAAGCGCCAGGACAAAGAAGTTTAAAAATCATCTGAGGCTGCGGCATAAGAATGATCTGACGCCGATGAACCGTCTGGACGTGCGCGGATCATTATTAGACAGAGTTACACACGTTCACATATGCCGCTGCGATTCGTCGATCACAGAGTTCTTTAACCGCAAAAAGAACGACGACGTGAAGCGCTCACTTCGGCATCCAGGAAGATGCTCTGTGTGATAACGCGGTCCTGTTCCGAATGACAGGATTCGCGGCGTGAACGCCTGCAGCGTTCACATACGGGAGGATGTCACGGGTTCCGGAGTGAAGGATAAGGATACGGTCACAAGGATGCCTTTTCTTTTTATTGATAATGCCGCCCATAATAATGTAGAGAAGAAGAAAGGTTAAAGTTGCGGGGAATGTCCCCGCATTTATGTTAGGGTTTACTTTTTCTTGTCGCCCTTCAGATAACTGAACACTACAAGGAGCATGATTATTATCACCGGTATGACGGCATTCCAAACGTTGCCGAGCAGCCAGTACGCTATTATGAGACCTATTACACCGATGATGCCGTACTTTTTGAATATCTTCCCTCCGCCGAGAAGTATCAGGAATAATATCAAAATTATCAGCATCACCACTGTCACCAGAGAGGCCGTGTCTATCAGACCGGCGATCTGCGTGTCCCCGATAATATCCACAACTATCGGCTCGACGAGCCATGCGATCAGTATCGGAACTATGACAACGAGCACTATCGTAAATATCAGGCCGCCCAGAAAACTGTGCAGCAATCCTGGTTTATTACCGTCTTTTGCCATGAATGTCTATCGCCCTTCTGATATTAATGTTTTACACGCAGATGTGTAAAAATTCGCGTTGCGCACATGCGCCGCCGTAATGACCGATTTTTTATAAACTTTTAAGGTTCGCGTATTCGTTCCTTTAACGTCACTTTTACGATGTCACCGGGCTGTTTACCTATCTTTCTGCGTATATCTTTCAGTATGCCGACTATGTAACACACGGAACCGTCCGAGTTCTTAACGCCCATGTTCACTGCGCTGACGTCGTACGGCTCGCCGTCGAATGTGACGTGAACGTAAACACGCCCTTTGCCGAACTCCTTCTTCAGATCGAACGGTAACGCAATATACGCACCGTCCTGGCCCTCGACCCTTTGTATGACCGTTTCGAACTCATATGTTCTCGGGTTCATTCACTCGCCCTGATATGTGAATCCCTTCGCTCTGCGTTCATCCTGCATCTTCAGCCATGCATCCCATCCTTTCTCACGAAGTACGATGTTATCATTAACAAGCATCGGACGGCTTTCATAGAATCCTTTTAACAGTTCACAGGGGTAATCATCGCAAAAGACGCACATCTCTGCCTTTTTCTCCTTAGCGCATATGCGTATCTTGCAGCCCGGATCGCCGCTGCCGTCGCGGCATGATATACATGTCCCTACTTCTGCCATGCCTTTGAGGAACGCCCAGAATCCTTTCCCGTCGGGTATGAATTCTATGACGTCCTCGAATCCGGCCTTGCGCATCTCATCGTACAGCACTCTGCCGGCCGGTTCGATTTTCGCTTTGACCGCGCAGTTCATACAGCACAGGCCACAATAGCATGCGTATCTCTTGTCCATGCCGTTGTA
>JAIRJQ010000117.1 GCA_031260545.1 Methanomassiliicoccaceae archaeon
GACTGACGGCCCTAAGCCGTCCGGTGCCGTACGGCGCCGTTATCCACTTCCTTAATACTTCTACGGTAATGGTAATATTTAATTTTTGGTAATAAAGATGCGGCAACAATCTCTGCTGATTTTCCTTTTAGGCTTCCTAATCTACTACAATTAATTTACATCCACAAACATCACCGTTAACTGTCTGGCTATGTTGAGAACGAGATGATGAAAAGGTCTAGGTCACTCAGACGGCCGCGCGGGACCGTTCATCTTTACCATGCGGACGAAGTAAAGGTTATGAGTTATCTTATACAATTCTCCCTCTACAATTTCGTACCCGTGTTTTCTGTAAAGCGATATGTTCTTGTGATCTTCCACTCCCGTGACAAGTTCGTATACCGAGGCATCGAACTCCGATTCTATCGTTGCTATCATCTTATGCGCTATGCCTTTGTTCCAATGGTCAGGATGTACTATCACACGGCCCACGCGGCATACGTTCCCATTCAGGCGTCCTCTCACGGAACCGATTATCTTTTCATTCTCGACCATTTTTAAAACTGTTTGACCTTCGCAATCCTCTCTGAACTGTTCAAGCGTCTCGGTCAGCGGAGGAATGTTCGGATCGTCATAACGTAACGCATTCTCCTGGAACGCCAGCTTCTGCAGAGCTAGTATCTCCGAAAAATCGTCATCACACGCCCTCGATATCTCCAACCGAACACCAGCATCCTGTAAACTGTTCTTTGCTTTTAATCATTCACACGGCCATTCAGACGCCGGCGTCCTTCGCCGCGTCAGAACAACCGCACGTCCTCTTTTCGGGGATCTTCGGCAGACCAAGTTCTAAAAGTCTTGTTATCTTTGAAAGACATTCTCTCATCGTCTTGAGTACCATTTGAATATCCACAGGCTCATCCTTCCATACATCGTAATCGGTAACGGTTGCAAGGCTGCAGTAGCACATGCCCATCTCTCTGGCCAGCTGACATTCGGGGACGGCGGTCATTCCTATGATGTCCGCAAAATTTCGGAACATGTTGCTTTCTGCTTTCGTTGAGAATCTGGGGCCTTCGATGCATATGTAAGTGCCCTTTTTGTGATAGCGTATATTCATTTTCTCTGCAATTTCAGAGAACACTTTTGCCAGATCATTGCAGAACGGATCGGCGATGCTGATATGTACTGTCTTTTTATCAAAGAACGTGTACTCTCTGTTCTTAGTGAAGTCTATGAACTGATCAACTATCACAAGATCCCCGGGCCGGTATTCCTCTTTCAGGGAACCGACCGCGCACGGTGATATTATCATTTCAACGCCAAGGTCCTTCATTGCCTGTATGTTCGCGCGGTAAGGCACGGAATGAGGGGGGAACTGATGTTCCTTCCCGTGTCTGGGGAGGAATGCGACCTCCGTGCCGGCGATCTTTCCGATTATGATGTCATCGGACGGCCTTCCGTATCTTGTCTCCGGATACACTTTTTTGACAGTCTCGAATTTAGCGGGATCGTAGATCCCCGAACCTCCGATGATCCCTATTCTGACCATACGATCACCTTATCTTCTTTATAGCTTCGAACGGTGTGACACGGACGGCTTCGTTAGCCTCTTTTTCCGTCATTCCGGCACCGAGCGCAACTTTCATTGCGGTCGCTTCGTCCATAAGATTTCCGGGTGAGTGCGTATCGGAATTGATCACCATTTTTGCCCCGAATCTTCTTGCCGTCGCAACCACATGTCCGTTGGTCATATTATGCCACGCGCGTCCGGTAACTTCGATCAGCACATCATTATTGACTGCGTTCTGCATCTCCTCGTCGGTGATCAGGCCCGGGTGCGCCAGAACGTCAACGTCGGGGTTCATCGCGGCGGCGAGATTGGTCCCTTTGATAACGGGTTCGCTTAATGTCTCGCCGTGAACGACGATCAACTGTGCGCCAAGCTCTTTCGCTCTCCTTATCACTTTATTCATTTGTTTCGGAGGAACGTGCGTTATCTCAACGCCGGGTATCGTCCGTATGTAATCGTCATTCAGTTCTATCGCTTTCAGTATCGCCGGAACGACGATATCGACATTCGTCATATCTACGTGGTCTGTTATCGCAATGGCGTCATGATCAAGGACCATCGCCCTTCTGACAAGTTCCGCCGGTGTCAATTCACCGTCGCTCAGTATGCTGTGTGTGTGAAGATCTATCCTCATCGTCTTCTCTCCGAAAGTTTTTTGAACACAAGTTCCAACGGCAGGTCTATTCTTTCTATTGCGACCATCGTATGATATATCAGATCGGCAAGCTCCCATGCCATCTCTGTCTCGTTCTTATCTTTAATGGAGATCACGAACTCTCCCGCTTCCTCGACGATCTTCTTGCACATCTTATTCTCGTCTTTGAAAAGTTTGCATGTGTAACTCTCCGGTGACGGATTTTCTTTACGGTAGCGCAGCACTCTTTTCAATTCCGGGATGATCGCCGATGTTTCTTCGATGCTGCCGTATATCACTTCGTTGAAGCATGATGCGGCGCCGGTGTGGCATGCCACTCCGGTCTGTTCCGCGCGTACCAATATCGTATCGGAATCGCAATCGGTCTGCATTGATACTATTTTCTGAAAGTGTCCCGATTCCTCTCCTTTTTTCCAGAGTTTTTTTCTGCTTCTTGAGAAGAAATGCGTATATCCGGTGCTTTTCATCAACTTCACAGCGTCCTCGTTCGCCCATGCCATCATCAGCACCTCTGATGTCAGATGATCCTGGACCACAACGGGTATCAATCCGTTCTCGTCATATTTCAACGTCATTTAACGTTCACGTCCCTCTTGCGCAGATATTCCTTTACGCCGGAAACGGTGTACTCATTGAAGTGGAATATCGATGCCGCCAGCGCGGCCGCGGCCTTCGTTCTTGTAAGCACCTCATATATATGCTCCACCGACCCGCAGCCTCCCGATGCTGTCACCGGTATTCCGACGGCGTCGGCCACCGCCGCTGTCAGCGGAATGTCGTAACCCGTTTTCTCGCCGTCCGCGTCGATCGACGTTAGCAATATCTCACCCGCGCCGAGCTTCTCCATCTTTTTTGCCCATTCTATCGCGTCGATACCGGACGACCGCATGCCGCCGTGCGTGTAAACTATCCATTTGTCGCCTTCTCTCTTTGCGTCGATGGCGATTATCAGACGTCCGCGTCCGAATTCCTTTGAGCACTCGGCAACAATGTCCGGGTCTTTGACGGCGGCGGAGTTTATTGAAACTTTACTCGCACCTGCGTCAAGAACTTCTCTCATATCGTCCTTCGATCGTATACCTCCGCCTACTGCCAACGGTACCGTGAGTACTTTCGCGGTGGCGGCGACCGCTTTCAGCATCGTCTGCCTTCCTTCCACCGTCGCAGATATATCAAGGAACGCAACCTCGTCCGCTCCGTCATTTTCGTACTTTTTGGCAAGCGACGGAGGGTCGCCCACTTCCCTTACGTTCTCGAACTTTACGCCTTTTACGACCTTCCCGCCCTTCATATCAAGGCAGGGAATGATCTTTTTCGCTGTCATTTTAAACACCTTTCACCAATGCCCTGTCCTTGGTGCTGATCTCCGTATCACGTTTCTTAAGAGCGAATTTTAAACACTTTCCCAATGCCTTGAATGTCGCTTCCACTATGTGGTGCTCATCAAATCCTCTTACGACAAGTGTGTGCAGCGTCATACCAGCCGACATCGCAAAACTTCTGAAGAAGTGGCGATACAGAGGGTCCGGGCAATCTATTTCCGCATACGGACGGTCCGCTATATCCAATGAGACAGTGACCATCGCGTCGTCCATGACGACGGTCTTCGTTGCCATTCTCTCTATCGGGATCTTCCCGATGGCATCTTTGAGCGCAAGTCCCAAAGTTATGCCCACGTCCTCTACCAAATGATGTTCGTCATCTCCCTTCGCTTTCAGGGATATGTCGACGGACGAGTATCTAGATAATGTTTCGACCATATGTTTCAAGAAGCTGTTGCTGCACCTGACGTCATATATGCCTGTTCCGTCAATAACGATGTTCACAGAAACTTCCGTCTCTTTCGTTTTGCGCTCTAACCCTGATACTCTTCCTTTCATATGATATCGAAACAATATTGGAGAGTTCATATAAGTACTGTTTTGTTATACGCTCTACAGCGTGTACCGTCAGACTCAGGCGTTGCCGTCCGTGCCCGGTCATGAATAAGTGGATCAGCTTCTTTCTAGCAGGGCGGCACTGCTGTTGTCCTTCGGACATTCGATGCATTTCAGTACGGGCACCTCTCCGAGGTCCTTCATGTACACGTGGTTAACGATGCCTGTGCTCTTCACGAAGTCACAGAGGCGGCACAGTTCTTCCATGACGCTCTTCTTTCTGCTCGCGATCTTTTCAGCGGACGAGTATATCTCATGGAGAAGCTGTTCATACTGTGGCGTATCCTCTATCATGGAACTGTTGCCTCTCGTGCCGTGTATGTACTGAGATATTGCTGTTCCGGATACCTGGAATATCCTTGCGACTCGGGCTTTGCTTATTCCGTGCATTTTGACCAATTCAATAGCCAACTCCTTTCGAATTATCGGAAGTATGTCGATTATTATTATTTCACATGGAAGTCTCATGAACAGTAACATGCAGTAATACTATATAAATTTGATACTAATTAGATATCAAGTATCCACGGGTGAACCCATTTCCAAGGCTCCATTAGCCCCGTATAGACGGAAATTCCGACCACTGCGGCGACCGCTCCTGCGTTCGCGATCTTCCTCGCATCGTCCTCTGTGGAGACCCCTCCGGACGCGATTACCGGGTGAGGACATCTTAATATGAAATCCTTTGTTTGCGGCTCATCGATCCCTTTTCCCTTGCCCTCAACATCCACATTGGTGTTAAGTATGCCAGCTAACGGCATGTTCCTGATAATATCGAACATATCATCCACTGAAATTTGTGATTCTTCCTGCCAAGCCTTCACCGCTATCCTTCCCCTTTTGGTGTCCATCGCAAGCAGCAGCCTTCCGGGAAATTTATCGGCCATATCTTTCAGCCATTTCGTATCTTTTATCGCTTTCGTACCTACAATGACCTTATCCGCGCCCGCATCCAAAAGTTCCCTTATCGTCGCCTCATCCTTTATGCCGCCGCCCACTTCCACCGGGACCCCGCAGCGCTTGATGATCTCTTTTATCACAGGTATATTATTCTCTTTTCCGAACGCACCGTCAAGATCTATGATGTGCAGCGCCTTTGCCCCCTTCGAGACCCACATCAATGCCGCCTCAACAGGATCGGGCATAGTTATCTTTTCAGTTCCGGGAACTCCGCCGACAAGCTGCACAACCATATGGTCCATTATGTCCACCGCAGGAATTATCAGCATCTTTTCACCGTCCGGAGATGACCTCTTCCGTCTTTTTCAAAAGGATGTCATTCAGTTCTTTCGAGCCGATCGTGGTCCTGACACAATTCTCCGTTCTTCTCTTCGAACCGAAGTCCCTTATCAGCACCCCTTTTTTCTTAAGCCCGTCCGTTAACACCTTGTGATCTATCGGCGATCTCGCCAGTATGAAGTTAGCGTCCGAAGGAAAAGGCTCGAATCCAAGTTTTTTCAGCCCGTCCGTTAAAGGCTTGCGGTTGTCATTCACTAGTTTTACACTCTTTTTAATGAATTCCTGATCTTTGACGGCGGCTATCGCGGCGCCCTCACTGATCGAGTTCAGTGAATACGGAATTTTAACGCAGTTCATCATATCCGATATGTTCAGATTAGAAACTGCGTACCCGACACGAAGCGCGGCCATCGCGTATGCTTTTGAGAATGTTCTCATCACGATAAGATTTTCAAATTCGTTGACCATCGGGATCATCGACGTTCCCGCATATTCACCGTACGCCTCATCCACAATGACAATTCCTTTCGATCTTTCTAAGATCTCTTCTATATCCTTTTTTTTAAAGGAATTGCCGGTAGGGTTGTTCGGCGACGGCATTATCAATACCTTTGCATCAGGCTTAAGCATCGCATCCACATCCAGCTGAAAATCGTCTGTAAGATAGACAGGATATGCTTTTCCGCCGTTCATGCTCACAAAGTAATCATATAACGAATATGAAGGAACGGGGACGGCTGCGTTATCGCCCCATTCGGTGAACGTTTTGAACGCTATATCCAGCGTCTCGTCTGATCCGGAACCGACAACGAAGTTCTCTCTTTCAAGACCGTATAATTCTGCGAGCGTATCCCTCAGACCGTCCGAATATGTGTTCGGGTAATCGTTCAGGTCAGTTCTCTGAGCCTTCATGAACTCAACGGCCGCCGGGTTGGAACCGAGGACGTTCGTATTGGTGTCCATCCTTATCGCGTTCCCGACGTCAGGATTATAATATCTTTGAAAATGTCTCGTTGTGCTCCTCATACACTCTCGAGGCATGTTCAAGGCACCAGCCTTTCTATCGGCAGCGTGAGTATACCATGAGCGCCCATCTTCTTTAACGCATTCACCGAATCATACACGTCCTTTTTATCGACGACCACATGCATCGCCACCATATCATCGCGGCCGGCGATGTTCATTACCGTCGGACCGGCCATTCCCGGGAACATCCTCTGCACCTCATCGAGCTTATCCTTCGGAACGTCGGCCATAAGGTATTTCTTACTCTCTGCGACAATGACGCTTCTTACCGAGTTCACGATACCGTTAACGGCATCTTTCTTGCTCTTGACAGCTTTCTTATTTCCGACGATGACCGCCTGCGATTCCATTATATCACATATCGTTACCAAACGGTTCGTCTTGAGCGTGGAGCCGCTTGATACGAGATCTACGATTATATCGGAGACCCCGAGGTAAGGCATTATCTCCGCCGCTCCGGAGACGTTTATTATATCCACTTTTTTCTTCTTAGAGGCGAAGAACTTTTTCGCCAGGGACGGGAATGAGGTTGCGACCCTGCATCCGTCCTTGATATCGTCGATATTCTTTATTCCGGAGGCCTCCGGCACCGCGACGGAAAGGCGGCAGTGTCCGAAATCGAGATCGAGAAGTTTTTCAAGGTCCTCTCCCGCCTCTGCGATCTGGTCCTCGCCTGTTATTCCAATATCTATCGCGCCGCTCGCAACGAATTCAGGTATATCCTGAGCGCGCACGAATATGACCTCAATATCCTGATTCCGAACGTTCACATACAGCCGTCTGCCCCATCCTTCGCCCAGGTCCAATCCCGACCGAAGAAGGAGCTCAACGGCCCTTTCGTTCAGCCTTCCTTTGTTGGGTACCGCCATTTTGAGTGTCATGCTATCTCTCTCGTATCGCCTATATTAGAAAAGGATAATAAAGTTGCCGAAAAGGAACGGCACCGGAGCATCAATAAAAACAGCTCCGGGCGGCCGGAATGAGATAATGATATGGTGTATGCTTTGTATTATTTGTTTTAAAGTATGCTATATCTTCAGAGAGGTCCTGTTTGTGATACAGCACGGCAGCACCGCCGACATGTTACGTACGTTATGAGGGCTTTTGTCGTTATTCTTCAAGCGGCAGTGCTCAGGGTACGCGGAACGCAGAGTTCAGTTAGATCCTCAGGAACCATTTGGATGTATTTGGTTACTTTATACATCCATCACTTTAATCAAAATATTAATTTTTTTATGTTGAAAATTTTAATACTGGCTATTGTATTATCTATCGTTTATTATTAACTATAGTCAATTAATAAAGTATATATATAGCGTTAACATAGTTTAATCCAGAGTATCCGTTTGATATCAGGAGGATTGATAATCGTCAAAGCATAAGGGGGTGATAAAATAGAAAAAAATTTTATAAAATACGCAGCATTGATGACAGCATCAATACTTTTCACCGTTTCTTTCGCCATCATTATCATAACAGCGGACGACACATATCCGCAGTACCGTGACAGCTCTTCCTCCTACGATCCTCGCAGCATAGTATTCGATGACACCTGGATACCTGTGTCGAACCCTCAGGAACTCGCATGGGTCGGCGATGATAAGAGTCATACGGCAAGCAACGGGATCACATACACATGGTCTGCCGACGAGAAGTACTACCTCTCCGGAGACATCATATTCGATCCAGGCAACTCAGGGCACGACACGAACGGCGGAGCGGACACCGAGGTATCAGCAACAACTTCCGGGACGGATATGGAAATAAAGTTGACACCCCCTCCCGGCATGAACATCAAGCTCTTTCAAGCATGGATAGGGATATCGAACGGTGAGTCCGCAAGCGACACCGTACAATTGAAAGATGTTCCTCAGGGCATGTATGCTTTGGTAATAGGCGGAATTGCGGAGGTCGGTACGGTAACGCACAATTTTGCATATTCTCAGAATATAGATACAACGGCAGGCATGCCCATAAATAACATCAAATTCAACAGCAACGGGAATTTCGATCCCATTGGTGCGTCCGATCCGTTCACAGGCAAATTCAACGGAAACGGTCATGTGATCTCGGGTATGAACGTGGCAGTATTCAGCGACAGCGAATCGGACGTGTACGCGGGCCTTTTCGGACAAATATTAAATGCGGAGGTCACAGACCTGGGCATTGTGAACAGTTCCGTCACGATGTCGGCGAAACATCCGTATCACTCAGTATACGTCGGAGGCATCGTTGGAGACTTAAGCTCATCGTCAATGACCAATTGTTATAACGCATGCACCGTCGCAGTATCATCATCCTCATATCAGCCGGTATGCGCAGGAGGCATAGCAGGTAATGCGACGTCATCGTCAATGACCAAATGCTGTAATTTTGGGGACGTTACAGTGTCATCGCCTTCGTCGCAGACGGGAGGCGTAGCCGGTTGCATATTATTGTCGTCACTGACGAACTGCCGCAATGCGGGAAATGTAACTGCTTCGGCATTGAACGATCTGCATTTAGGAGGCATAGCGGGCAATGCGGAATCACCGATGACCGGTTGTTATAATTCAGGCTCGGTAACGGCATCGTCGTTGAACGGCCAGTCACGCGCAGGAGGTATCGCCGGATATACATTATCATCGATCACTGACTGCCACAATGCCGGTTCCGTAACGTTGCTGTCATCATATTCGTACGCAGGCGGCATAGTCGGACGGGCAACATCGGCCGCATCGATAAGCAACTGTTACAATACAGGTTTGATCACGGCATCGTCAACGGCATCATATGCAGGAGGCATAGCAGGTCACGTACGCTCAACAAAAGTGACCAACTGTTACTATCTTACAGGCAAACTGTCCGTGAACGGATCGCCGTTGGCAGATCGTCTCTGCGGTTCAGGTTCGCCGATACGTGACGGATCGTCAAGCGATCCGTTAAGAAAGACCAACCCCGATCAAACTTCCGGATCTAAGACAGAGGAGCAGATGAGACCAAGTCTTGAGAACACTCAGGCGGAGGGAGGAGGCAACTCGATATATTACACAGGAACGACGGCCGCAGATCCATCCACGGTCAGGGGATGGGATTTCTACGGCACATGGACAATAGTTCCGAATGTGAACAATGGATATCCGGTGCTCAGACAATTCTCCGGAATGACGGTGAATTTCACAGAACAGCCCGCGGACAAAGAGACGACCGCAGGAGGAACGGTAACGTTCTCTGCATCGGCAGAGTCCTCCGTGCTGCCGCGCTATCAATGGTTCGTGTCCGCAGATGACGGAAAGACATGGGAGCCGATAAATGGGGCCAACGGCACAAGTTATACCGTCGGGCCGGTGACAAACAGCGATAACGGAAAGAAGTTCAGAGTATCCGCCACCCTGCCTGATTACGAAAGCACAACAGCATATTCGGACGCAGCCGCATTGTATGTCGGCCCGTACACGGTGTCGCTGAGTTCGGGAGAAGGATACACGCTTTACCCGCATACAGGATCATCATCTCCTGTCAACTGCGGAGGATCGTTCACATTCCAATTCAATATTAGGGAAGGTTATACGGGCACATACAAAGTGTTCGTGAATAACGCTGAAGTAACACTCGATGCCAACGGAATATATACGATAGAGAACATAAGATCGGCGCAAACGGTGACCGTGAACGGAACGTTCACCGTGAGAACTTACGACGTGACGCTGACTCCGGGGAACGGTTACAAATTAAAGGAATACGGAGGATCATCATCACCCGTTGACCACGGCGGATCGTTCACATTCCAATTCAGCGTGAGCGAAGGTTATACCGCTGTTTCATACAAGGTGTTCGTCAACACAACAGAGGTGACGCTGGACGCTGATGGAAGATATACGATAGAGAACATAACAACGGCGCAAACGGTCCGCGCGGAAGGAACATTCATATGGAACACATACGACGTAATGTTGACATCAGGGACCGGTTACACACTCTCCCCGCACGAGGGATCGTCATCACCCGTTGACCACGGCGGATCGTTCACATTCCAGTTCAATATGAATTACGGTTACACCGGTACGTACAAGGTGTTTGTGAACAGCGTTGAAGTAACGCTCGATGCCGACAAAAGATTCACCATAGAGAACATAACCGCGGCGCAAAATGTCCGTGTGGAGGGAACATTCACGCTGACGCCCGAAACGGGCGGAGGAAAGGCGTACGATGTGAACGTCAACGTATGGACCATCGTTTCCTCTATTTTTGCGATCACGTGTTTGATCGGATTATTGATCCGCAGAAAAGAGCGGGACCAAAAGGAGGAATGAACACAGCAACTGAGATATTTTTACGTGACGCCCTAAAACCTTTTCCAAACTTTTTCAAATCTTTTTTTTCAAACTTTTTTCAAACCTTTTCTCTTATTTTTTTTATTTCGATGCCCCGGGTCATTCAGCTGAAGAGCACCTTGGTGATGATATCATCGTCCGCATCCGTTCTTACAAGTTCCGGAACATCGCCGCATATACCGAGCATCCCGTCACAATATGCCAGACATCCGATTATTCCGTCGATCTCACACACAGTTTCCAGATGTTCGGCCATGCCGTCACGTCCTTTCACAAGGTTGCCCAGCGTTGTCGCGCACGCGTCCGCCAGCGAGACGTCCTTTGATATGACCGTAGATATGTCGCTTCTTCCAAGCGACACTGACGGTCCGACGGATGCGGAGGACGAGCATATCCCCAATATGCGGCCCGTAGGCGGCACCTTCAATGATAATCTCTGTCCGTTAACGTCCATGTACATACCGACGAGCACCTCTTTGTCAGATATCATCGCAATGTCGCCGCCGTTGTCCACTATTGCGTATCTCGATCCGCACAGCACCATCCTTTCGACCGCATATTCAGCTATCGCTCCGGCAACAGCCGCCATGGGCCCGACGGATGCCAACGATGATGCGTCGCACATGCGTTTCACAACGATGCCGTCATCAGGCGATGCGTCATACGGTTCATACGTCGTTCTGAAAAAAGGGTCCTTTGCTATTTTCATCTCGATCTGCGATCTTGCATCGAATATGGCCTCTTTCGCTGCCTGAATGAAATCGCGTTCCGATATTATTGTCACGGCCGTCTGTCCGACCTCGAAATGCTCTCTGATCATAGGTTCAGCTTCAGCATGATGGCATGCGTCGGACATGCGGAGATGCAGAACCCGCAGGCAACGCATTTACTGGTGTCGAGTTTCACATCCCATGTTTCCTTGTCCATCTCGAACGCGAATGTCGGGCAAAGCGATATGCATGAGCCGCAATCAATGCATTTGTTATCGTCCCTCTTCACATAATTGTCCAGGGGTTCTATCTCAATGTCAACGGACCTCAGATACATTATAGCATTTGTGATATCGTTCTCAGCGCCGCTCATCGCTAAAATCATACGTCCTCCGGAGCCGTCGATCCTCGCCTGAAGGACATTCGGTTTGATGTTGAATTTTGATACGAGTATATATGAAACGGAATCGTGCAGATTACTGTCATTGAACTTAAGTCTGAATTTCTTGTCGCTCATCTCAATCCCCTCACTGAGCCCTCTTTCGGCAGAGGTATCGACGGAACGGTAAGTTCAAATTTCTCGTTAGATATCCAATCCTTCAGTTTTTGCGCTACGTTTTTCGCATATTTATATGACGATAACGGCGACGTTCTCATCATGCGGCCGCCGCATTCTATCTTTCCAGATCTCAGATCCGCATAGTTGACGGTGCCGAGCACCGGTCGTGAGCTTGAACATGTACCGTAATCGAAGACCTTGGCGAATATCTCCCCGTCGGATATCGCACATCTTTTCATCACATCGTTATTCAGTATCGGTATAGGGACGCCGACGCCTACCGCCAATGACGTACCGTAACCGAATATGTCCAATCCTCTGACGTATTCGCGGTTCATGCCCCGGAGGTCGCCTATAAGCGCCAATGTTCTGGACCCGCCTGTCGGTACTCCGTTCACTTCGTCCGCCTTCGTATTGAATTGTGTGCCGGACCACGCGATGTATCCTTCCCCTCCGCCCAGGAATATCCTCGTGCCGACACCAATTGTATCCAAGTGAGGATCATTGATCAGCGGAGATAACTGTCCCGCCGAACTGTATGTGGCGTTCCTGAAATTAGGGAGCAGTTTTCCCATGTACGTCTGTAATGTCTTATCAGAAGAGTTCGTTGCAACGGCATAATTCTGATATACGTTCCGGGGGTTGTACATGTAAGCTTCGTTCACTGTGTTCAGTGAGATCGTAGTTTCAATGCTTTTACGTGTGTAACAGTCAGATCCTGGGCCGGACGCGACCAGATGTATCTTTTTTCCGGCAACGAGGTCCTCGATGACGTGACCTCCTCCGTAACCTCCGCCCTTTTTATCAGTCACTTGAGTCGCACCGATGTATGTGTCAACGGCCGCCAGTCCGCCGTATGCCTGAACACCGTTCAGCGAGATATTGGTCATTCTTATCGGCGGGTCGCTGTGCCCGAAATTGATGAACGCGCCGGATGAGCACATCGCCCCGAATGTCCCTGTCGTAACAACATCGACCTCTTTGGCAGCGTTTTCCACTCCTTTATCTTTAACGAGGTCGATCACCTCATCGGCAGTGAGAACAACGGCCTTGCGTTTTCTTATCTTCTCGTTGATCTCACTGTACGTCCTTTTCATGCTATCGCCTCACAGCAGACCTTTTGCTTTCGCCAATTCTGCATTTAGCACAGAGCCGCCGGCGCCTCCTCTGAGCGTATTATGCGACAATACGAACAATTTGTAATATTCGTCGCTCTTCCTTATCCTGCCGACCACAGTTGACATGCCTCTCGCCCTTATCGGTTCTCCCGCAAGCGAGTCCAGCGCAGGCTGCGGCCTGTTGTTCTCGCTGCGGACGATTATAGGCTCCACGGGTGCCGACGGCAGTTTCAATGATTGCGGCTCACCGGTGAATGATCTGAGCGTTTCCGTAAGTTTCTCAACAGACGGAGTTTCATCCATCTTTATGACCAGCGATTCCAAGTGACCGTCTATGACCGGAACTCTGGCACAATTAGCCAGGGTCTTGAAATTTGCGAAATTGAATGTCTTGTTTTCATACGTTCCGAGTATCTTCGCTATCTCCGCTTCCATCTTCTCCTCTTCCCCGCCGATGTACGGTATCACGTTACCGACGGTGTCAAGCGACGGTACGCCCGGATATCCGGCGCCCGATAACGCTTGATACGTTGACACGGAAACAAAGTTCAGCCCGTACGCGTTGCGTATCGCCGCCAACGGACAAGACATTCCCGTGGTAGAGCAGTTAGCGTTCGTAACAATATATCCTCCGTTCTTGTACGTCGCCTGATCCTTCACAGAATTCAGATGGGACGGGTTCACTTCCGGTATGAGTATCGATACGTCCTTGTCCATTCTGTGCGCGCCCGCATTGGTAAAAACGGCCATGCCCTTCTCCGCAAGCTCGCTCTCCGTCTTCCCGGCAAGTTCTGAAGGGACCCCGCTGAATGCCACCCTTGCGTATTTCGCAACCTTGCTGAGGTCCATCGCCTCTATCTTGGTGTCAAGTGTCTCATCTTTGTATACGTAATCTCTTACTTTGAGAACATCCCTTAACTTTTTTCCCTCAGATCTCTCTGATGCGTATAACCCCTCAATTTCAAAATAAGGGTGGTCTTCAAGCATCTGGACGAACCTTTGTCCTATCATTCCTGTGGCGCCGAGAACGGCAACTCGTGTCTTACTCATATTTTGATCTCCGCTACGAATATCGTAGTGATGTAAAACCTCAATGATTAAAACCTCTACTGTCATTATTATTCTTTAATGAATATTTTAGCGTTAAAAAATTCTCGCCGTTAAATCGGAAATGAATAAAAATATGCTATTTGTTGATCATTATGTATCGAAATATGTAATGCTGTTGCTGCATCTTCTCTGGCCGTTCATAACAATTCAGCATGAAAAGACAGATCGCCGGCAACGAGATCAGGGTTATTCGCAGTTCCGGTCAGAAAATGACCATCCGAATCGGATCTTATATGTTTCCTGCGAAGTTCCGTCCTTCAGGGCAACCTTCTTAACATCTTTCTCTCCGGGCCCGGGAGAGAGCAATAAAAAGCAGGAACGGAATAATATCGATGCTTCCCGATCCGTTTCAATGATGCGAAGAATTTATACACACTTTAACGATGATGTCCCATGGAACGTCTGTCCGAAGTTTTTATTGATCACCCGTCGCAGGGCAAAGTGGCCGACATGATGCTGAGGCTCGGAGTTACGGTGAGGGGCGGGAAGGCATACTGCGGTACCGTAGAATTATCGGACACCGCGATAGGGAGGGCGGCCGGAACGGACAGGCGTGTTGCAAGGTCTGCTATAGATAGGGTAAGCAACGATCCGATACTGAGTGAATTCTTTGCCGGGCTCAGATCCATAGCGCTGCTGTCCGATGTGGCGCCGATGATAGGCTGTTCGACACTGGAGATCATACCTACGAATGCGTCGATACCGGGGATCCTGGCGGACGTGTCCGCTGTAACGCTCGCTGCAGGCATGAGCATCAGACAGGCCGTCATTGACGATCCCGACGGAAAGAGCGCACATCTTCTGATAGTGCTCGACGGGAACCTGCCAACGGAATTCATACCTGCGCTCAGACAATGCCGCGGTGTTGCCAGCTTGATCCTGAAATGATCGGCGCACAATACAGGAATGACCGATATTAGCACATCTCATATTGATCTGATATATGATCTTCAGACAGAGTTTATTTATATCAGTTGAATGATTGTTCAACTGTTCACAGGAGATGTGCGGATGAAGGAAAAAGAACAATGCGATTGCGATTGCGATGTGATACATGAGGATAAAGTGGAACGTGCCCGTGCCGTCATGCCTGATGCCAAAGACATTTGCGATCTTGCGGACCTTTACAAGGCGTTCGCCGATGGTACGCGTCTCAGGATATTGTGGGCGCTTTCTTGCGAGGAATTATGCGTATGCGACCTTGCCGTACTTCTGGGGATGACAAAATCAGCGATATCCCATCAATTGAGATATCTGCGGCTGGCGAACCTTGTCAAATTTAAAAAACAGGGCAAGATCGCATTCTATTCACTGGCCGACGATCATGTGAAGGACATATTCGAAAGAGGTTTCGAGCATGTCCGCGAATGATGCTCATCCAACAATAAAAAAGGAGTTCATTCTGGAAGGACTGGGATGCGCCGACTGTGCGGCCAAGATCGAAAGGTCGATAAAAGAACTGGAATGGGTGTCGTACGCATCAGTTAATTTTCCGACAGAAACGCTTCAAATAGAGATCACTGGTGATGTACCGGATGATATGGAAGAGCACATAAAGAGGATCGTCCGCCAATATGAGCCAGATGTCACGGTCAATGAAAAGAACGGACGGAAACG
The DNA here is from genome assembly GCA_031260545.1 of Methanomassiliicoccaceae archaeon. Classification (GTDB taxonomy): domain Archaea; phylum Thermoplasmatota; class Thermoplasmata; order Methanomassiliicoccales; family Methanomethylophilaceae; genus Methanomicula. The sequence goes on from JAIRJQ010000117.1 coordinate 15,837, forward strand.
CCCGGCAGAGAGCAGACCGGAAAGATCGAGGATCATATTGCTGATATTAGGGATCATAACGTTTACTGCGGGTATGTTCTCCGAGTTCATGTTGAATTTGGATGACCGCATCACACTTGTCCTGTTCATCATCTCTTATGTGATACTCGGAGGCAAAGTCGTCCTCCGGGCAGCCGGGAACATCATTCACGGAAAAATATTCGATGAGAATTTTTTGATGACCGTCGCCACTTTGGGAGCATTCGCCATAGGTCAGTATGCGGAAGCGGTCGCAGTCATGTTATTCTTCCAAATAGGGGAATTCTTTCAGGATTCGGCGGTACGGAGGTCGAAGAGAACGATCAGCGAACTCATGGACATACGGCCGGATTTTGCTAATCTCTACAAGAACGGTAAGATCACGGAAGTTGCGTCCGAAGATGTTAACGTTGGCGATCTGATCGTTATAAGACCGGGAGAGAAGGTACCGCTTGACGGCATCGTCACAGGCGGAATGTCAACGCTGGACACATCCGCGCTTACCGGAGAGTCGATCCCGCGAAGAGTATCGTTATCCGATACGGTATTGTCGGGATGCATAAATCTGAACGGTGTGCTTACCGTGGAGGTCACGCACACATTCAAAGAGTCCACCGCTTCGAAGATAATAGACCTCGTTGAGAACGCAGCGGGCAAGAAGGCGCCGACCGAAAAATTCATCACGAAATTCGCAAGATATTATACTCCCGCCGTCGTAGGTCTCGCCGCCCTCATTATCATCATACCGCCGCTGTTATTCGGAGGCATATGGTCCGAGTGGATAGATCGCGGTCTGATATTCCTTGTGATATCTTGTCCGTGCGCATTGGTGATCTCCGTACCGTTGACATTCTTTGCCGGCATAGGCGCCGCATCGAAAAGAGGGATATTGGTGAAAGGAGGAAATTACCTCGAAGCTCTCAACAATGTCGGAACGGCGGTGTTCGATAAGACGGGAACGTTAACGAAAGGAGTGTTCAAAGTAACATCATTACAGCCGGCCAACGGTTTCAGCGAATACGAACTTTTAGAAGCGGCGGCCAAAGCGGAAGCCTTTTCGAACCATCCGATCGCAGTGTCTATAATGCGCGGATACGGTAAGAGTGTTGACAGGGACGAACTGACCGGATACACAGAGATCGCGGGAAAAGGGGTGGCCGTGAACGCCGACGGTAAGAAGATCATAGCCGGCAGCAGAAAGATGATGGAAGAGTCGAACATTGAATTCGAGGTGCCGGTAAATACGGGTACAAAGGTCTATGTTGCCGCCGATAACGTTTACGCAGGATGCATAACAATATCCGATGAGGTAAGGGAGGACAGTCATGATACGATCCTTTCGTTAAAAAGGAAAGGCATACGGACGGTGATGCTTTCGGGCGACGACCCTCAGATAACCGGGGAACTGGCATCGGAGCTGGAAATGGACGAGGTATACGGAGGCCTGCTGCCTCAGCACAAGGTCGAAAAAGTGGAGATGCTGAACCGCGGGAAAAAAGGCAAGCTCGTTTTCATCGGGGACGGTATGAACGATGCCCCGGTGCTCGCGATGGCGGATGTCGGCATAGCGATGGGTGGTCTCGGTTCGGACGCTGCGATAGAGGCCGCGGACGTTGTTCTGATGACGGACGAACCGTCAAAGGTCATAGACGCCATAACGGTGGCGCGGTCCACGAACCGCATAGTATGGCAGAACATAATATTCGCGTTAGGCGCCAAGTCGGCGTTCATGGTATTGGGTGCGATAGGTATAGCAACATTATGGGAAGCGGTGTTCGCAGATGTAGGAGTGACAATACTGGCTATATTGAATTCCATGCGGGTGATGAGAAAGGCCGGATGAACCGTAACGATCAGTGGAATTCCCTCATGCTCCTGGCGAGCATATCCTTCCCGGAAGCATTCTTTATCGAACCGACGGCAACGTTCGCTCCGTTCACGGATGTAACGAACGGTATCTCCAGTTCAACTGCAAGACGTCTCATCATATAACCGTCCCTTCTCGCGCCGGAGTGCATCGACGGGGTGTTTATTATCAGATTGATCTTGCCTTCGCGCATAAGACCTATCGCATTGGGATTCTGCTTGTCGCTCACTCTGAACACGGTCGTAGTATCAATGCCGTTCTCGCGCAGATACGTGGATGTGCCTTTGGTCGCATATACGGCGAAGCCCATCTCCTTCAATGTTCTCGTTGATTCGAGGATCAGAGGTTTATCCTTATCGCTGACCGTTACGTACACCCCTCCGTTCATCGGTAACTTGTTGCCCGCGGCAACGAGCGCCTTATAACAGGCGATGTTGAAATCTTCGTCGATCCCCATGACCTCTCCGGTGCTCTTCATCTCCGGCGTCAATATCGAATCAACGCCGGGCAATTTAAGGAAAGGGAACACTGACGCTTTTACCGCATAATGATCGATATCTCTGTATCCGGTGTAACCTTGTTCTTTAAGGCTCTTTCCCAGCATGACCTTCGTTCCTATCTTCGCAAGAGGAACGCCGATCGCTTTCGATATGAAAGGGATCGTTCTTGATGATCTCGGGTTAGCTTCGATCATCCACACCTCGTCATCCTTGACAGCGAGCTGCAGGTTCATCATCCCTTTGATCTGCAGTGCAATGGCAACGCGTGTCGAGATATCTTTGATGTCCTCTATCATCTTGTCGCTGAGCGAGAACGGAGGCAATACCATCGTTGCATCCCCTGAATGCACACCGGCATATTCGATATGTTCCATTATCCCTCCGATGAAGACGTCCTTCCCGTCCGCAACAAGGTCAACGTCAACCTCTATCGCTTCCGTCAGGTACTTATCAACAAGTATCGGATGTTTCATTGAAACTTTTACGGCCGTCTCCACATACGTTCTCAGCTCATCTTCGCAGTAGACGATCTCCATCGCCCGTCCTCCGAGAACATACGACGGCCTTACCAGCACCGGATACCCGATGTTGTCGGCTATCCCTTTCACGTCGTCGAATGAATACCCTGTTCCGGACTGCGGCTGTCTTACATTCAGGTCGTCCATAAGCTTGGAGAATCTTTTTCGGTCCTCGGCGACATCCATCATGTCCGGGCTCGTCCCTAATATCTTTGTTCTTGAGCCCTTGAGGGCATTCTCAAGATCGACAGCAAGGTTAACGCTCGTCTGTCCACCATATTGCACTATGACCCCGTCAGCATCCTCTTTCTCTATGATGTTGAGGACATCCTCCAGCGTCAGAGGTTCGAAGTACAGACGGTCCGAGATGTCATAATCCGTTGAAACGGTCTCGGGATTGTTGTTTATGATAACGGCATCCATTCCCTCTTCCTGCAATGCCATCACCCCATGGACACAAGAGTAATCGAACTCGATCCCCTGACCGATCCTTATCGGGCCTCCGCCAATGATGATAATATTCTTTTTGTTCTTGTTGCGTACAACTTCGCATGATCTTCCGTATGTGGAATAGAAATACGGTGTCGCGGCAGCGTACTCGGCCGCGCAAGTATCGACCATTTTGTATGTCGGAACAATGCCATTCTTTTTCCTCATCGTCCGTACCGCATTCTCTTCCATCCCTGCCAAAGATGATATTACTGCGTCTGCAAAGCCCATCTCTTTCGCTTTGCGCAAGAGCTCCGGAGTTAATTCCTTCCCCTTAAGCTCATTCTCCATATCCACGATATTCTTTATCTTCAGCACGAAGAAGTGGTCCCATTCGGTGATATCCGCTATTTCCCGCGTGGACATTCCCCTGCGGATAGCTTCAGCGATAACGAACAACCGTTTATCGGTGGCGTTCTTCAGCTCATCGAGCATTTCGCTCTCGCTCATCGAGACACGGTCAAGACCAACGGCCCCTATCTCAAGGGAACGCACGCCTTTGAGCAAGGCCTCCTCGAATGTCCTTCCGATCGACATTGTTTCTCCCGTACTCTTCATCTGCGTTCCCAGATGCCTGTCCACCATACGGAACTTATCGAACGGCCATCTCGGAATTTTAACAACAACGTAATCTATCGCAGGTTCGAACGCAGCGTATGTTGTACCGGTCACACTGTTCTTGATCTCATCCAATGCATACCCGACCGCGATCTTAGCGGAAACACGTGCAATGGGATATCCCGTTGCCTTGGAGGCCAGCGCGGAAGAGCGCGAAACACGGGGGTTCACCTCTATCAGACGGTAATCGCCGTTGGCAGGGTTGAGTGCAAATTGAACGTTACATCCTCCTTCTATGTGCAAAGCCCGTATCACCTTGAGCGACGCAGCCCTCAGACGCTGGTGGTCCTCGCTGGAAAGCGTAAGACACGGCGCACAAACAATGCTCTCTCCGGTATGGATGCCCATTGCGTCAAGATTTTCCATGTTGCATATTATGATGCAGTTATCGTTCTTATCGCGCATCACTTCATATTCGTACTCTTTCCATCCGAGGACGCTCTCTTCGATGAGCACCTGATGTATGCGCGAATACGCAAGACCTCTGGCACATATATCTTTCAGTTCGTCCTCGTTGTGTGCTATTCCGCCTCCGGTGCCTCCGAGGGTGTACGCAGGTCTTATGAGGACGGGATACGTACCAATAAAATCGACCGCGGCCAGCGCTTCATCTATTGTATGCACGGTCCTGCTCTTCGGGACCGGTTCCCCGATCCTTATCATCGTTTCCTTGAACAGTTCGCGATCTTCGGACATTGCGATAGCATCAGGCTGCGTACCGAGCAGTTCAACCCCATGTCTCTTCAATGCGCCGTTGTCCGCCAGTTCGGAACATAAGTTCAGTGCCGTTTGGCCGCCCATTCCCGAAAGAATGCCGTCGACCTTCTCTTTTTCGATTATTTTTTCAATTATATCCGGCTGCAGCGGTTCTATGTAAACACTGTCCGCCATATCGAGGTCGGTCTGTATCGTCGCAGGGTTGGAGTTCACCAGGACGGTTTTATATCCTTCTTCCTTCAATGATTTACAGGCCTGCGATCCGGAGAAGTCGAACTCCGCCGCCTGACCGATAATGATGGGACCGGAACCGATAACCATCAGTTTATTGTAATGCTTCTTCATCGTTTCGCCCCCGTTATCTTTTCAAGCTCTCGATAAAAGAAGGAGTCGCTCTCATACTTCTTGGGTATCGGATAATAATGAATGCCGAATACTGG
>JAIRJQ010000124.1 GCA_031260545.1 Methanomassiliicoccaceae archaeon
TACAACGAGATGCTGAACGACCCGAAGAAGGAGAGCACGGTCGTTGATATCACTGAGAGGTCCGCTGAAGCTGTCAAGCATTACGGGGAGACGATGCTTGTTGCGAGCCCACGTGAATATAACGAAATAATGCGAAAAATTCCATACGGTAAGATCGTGACAACGGACGAGATCAAAAGGCATCTTGCCAAGAAACATAACACAAGCTGCGTTTGTCCGTTAACGTGCGGCATATTCGTGAACATATGCGCGAATGCCGCAGCCGAACGTAATGATAAAGAATTTCCGTATTGGCGCACTGTCAAAGCAAAAGGCGAACTGTGCGAGAAATTCCCGGACGGACCTGACGGTCATAAAGAATTGTTGGAAACAGAAGGCCACACGATAATAAAGAAAGGTAAGAGATACTTCGTCGAGGATTTCGATAAAAAGTGCATTGAGCTCTGAGAGGCACCAGCCACTTTCAACGAAGATATAAATAATACCTTCTTATTAGAGCGGTCGGAGAATCAATATGGCACGTTTTAAAGAAGCTGAGAGCAGGCTCCTCGACAAATCGGTTTGCATGAGCTGCTACGCCACCAACCCTCCCAAGGCACAGAAATGCCGCAAGTGCGGGTACAGCAAGCTCAGGCCCAAGGCGAAAGAGAGCAGGAAGTCATAACCGCACTTCACAGGACCGAAAGGTCCATTCTTCGTTTATATGCTGTATAGCGTTACATCGCATGTTCTTTCCCGTTCCGTCCGCGGTCATAATTAATATAGTTATAATCTGATAAAACATTAGTTAAAGGCGGTCGCCAAAGGGGAAAAAAGAATGAGAGTTCTTATCGTCGACGATAATCCGGCTGTCTGCGACGTATTATCAGAGATACTTCTGATGAGCGATCTTGTTGCCGCATCGGCAGGTACGGCGCACGATGCCATATTGCGTATCAACGAATTCAGACCGGAGATCATTTTTTTGGATGACGGTACCGATAAAGAGAACATAGCGTCATTCCTTGGTATCGTGAACAGAGAGGTGCCGCGCCCGAGGCTGTATATGATGACCTCGGAGGACAACGATTTTTCGTCGAATATGATAGTCGACGGATGCATACGCAAACCGTTCAAAAGTACGGACATATTGGATATTGTGAATTTGCCTGCGGAAACCGAAAAGAAAAAAAGAACGCACCGGAAAGGCCTGTTCAGCAAAAGGATAATGCCGCCGGTATCAAAGGTCACCGGTCAGGATGCGAAGCTAAAGTTCGGAGGATCATATCTGTTCATTGAAAATGAACCGTCAGAGGTGTGGGACGCGTGCATGCACTTTTTTGAGAACGGCGACGATATCATGGCCGTAACATCAGGTAACAAAAAAGCGGTCAGAGAGAGGATGAGAGATAATAACATAAGGGTGAGCGTATTGTCTGAGAAGGAAGGCAGGGATCATATCTCCGGGAGCAGAATGGGTTCCGTGATGGACGTTATCGCAACATTCATCGGTTCTGTGAAAAGACCGGTGATCGTGATAGACGATCTCGGAATGCTGATACGGATGAATGATCTCAATTCCGTAATGATGATGGTGCAGCAGACCGTGGACAACAGCTATGGAAGAACAGTGACGGTACTGGCATCCGTGTGCCCCGACGGAATATCGGGAAGGGACACGAAATTGCTGCTGCGCAACATGACAGAATACAGGACGGACCGGTGACCGGAAATGAAGATAGAACGTGTTTGGGCCAGAGAGGTGCTTGATTCCAGAGGGAATCCCACCGTCGAGGCGGAGATAACAGTGAACGGAAGGAAAATAACCGCGATAGCGCCGTCCGGCGCATCCACGGGATCGTTCGAGGCGCATGAGCTGAGGGACGGCGGAAACAGATTCTTCGGTAAAGGCGTAACAAAAGCGGTGGAAAATATACGCAGCGATATCGCTAAAAGAATAACCGGGATGGATGTTTCAGACCAGGCCGCCGCAGATATGGCGATGATAGAACTGGACGGCACGGATAACAAAACAAGATTGGGAGGGAACGCAACGACCGCCGTTTCCTTCGCGATCGCACACGCCGGCGCATACGCCGAGAATATTCCGTTATACGAACATATAGGCGACGACGGCGTAACATTACCGGTTCCGATGTTCAATATAATCAACGGCGGGAAGCACGCAGGCGGCAGTCTGGCTATACAGGAATTCATGATAATTCCGGCAGGCGCGAAGACATTCGCGGAATGCCTGAGGGCGGCAGCCGAAGTATACGCTTCGCTGAAGACCATATTGAAAAAGAAGTACGGACCGGCCGCGGTCAACATAGGCGACGAAGGCGGTTTTGCGCCGCCGCTGAACACATCCGCCGAGGCGATGGACACGATCATGAACGCAATATCTGCCGCCGGCTACGTTCCCGGGAAGGATATCTATCTGGCGCTGGATGCGGCGTCAAGCGAATTCTTCGAGAACGGCAAATATAACACGGACGGGATGAGAATGTCCGCCGGTGAACTGATCGACCATTACGTCTCGTTCACAAAAGCATATCCTCTGATAAGCATCGAGGACCCGTTCTTTGAGGATGATTTCGATTCGACAGCGGAACTGACAAGGAAGATAGGCGATCATATACAGGTTGTTGGCGATGACATCTTTGTAACGAACACGAAACGCCTGCTGCGCGGAATTGAAGAAGGGGTTGCGAATGCGTTGCTCCTCAAAGTGAATCAGATAGGAACAATAACGGAGGCCGGGAACGCGGCGAAGATGAGCTTCGATAACGGTTACGGTGTCGTCGTCTCACACAGGTCCGGCGAGTCCGAGGACGTTACGATAGCGGACCTTTCCGTAGGGTGGGGTTCCGGTCAGATCAAGACGGGTGCGCCCGCACGGGCGGAAAGAACAGCAAAATACAACAGGCTTCTGAGGATCGAAGAGGAACTCGGAACGAAGGCGGTATTTTTAGGGAAGAATGTATTCACCCTGTGATCGTGGTCATATGGACAGACTTTTTGCCGCTAATGAGAAAGAGATAAGGGATGCGTACACCACTGACGTTTACTTTGAAAGGACGAACAAGATCCTCAATTCGAAAGGATTGGGCGAGGCGGACGTATGGGCCGAGTTCACTTTGGGATCCTTGCCGAAGAAGTGGCCCTGGGCGGTGCTTTGCGGCACCGAAGAGGTCCTGAGATTAACGGAAGGCATGAACGTCGATATCTTCGGCGTTCCGGAAGGAACGATATTCAGAACGAGATCGCCCAAGGGCATCCGTGTGCCGTTAATGAACATCCACGGCCGCTACACGGATTTCGGAGAGATGGAAACGGCGATGCTGGGCATGCTCTGCCATCCTTCCGGCGTTGCGACGGCGGCCGCGCGCGTCAGGTGCGCCGCCAAGGAGAAAAAAATAATGGCGTTCGGGAACAGAAGGATGCATCCTGCGATCTCGGGCGTTCTGGACAGGTCCGCATACATAGGGGGATGCGACGACGTCGCATCGAAGATCGGAGCGGACATAATTGGAAAGGAGGCCGCCGGTACCGTCCCTCATGCGCTGATGCTGATGATGGGAAGCGACGAAGCGGCATTCAGGGCATTTGATGAGACTATAGAAAAAATCGTTCCTCGCATAATGCTAATATATACATTTTCAGATGAACGGGAAGCGTCCATCAACGCATGCAAGATCGTGAAAGATCTGAAGGGCGTGAGGCTTGACACACCGAGCTCAAGGCGCGGTTCTTTGAAAGAGATCATTCAGGAGGTCCGGTGGGAACTGGACTCCAAGGGTTATAAGAACGTTGAGATAATCGCATCCGGCGGTCTGAATGAGAACAGCATACGCGAGCTAATGGGGTCCGGCGTCTCAGGTTTCGGTGTCGGCACATCAATAAGCAACGCGCCGACGCTGGACATATCAATGGACCTCGTTTGTAAGAACGGCAGCGCGATCTCAAAGAAGGGAAAGTTCGGAGGCCGAAAGTACACGTACCGGTGCCCCCGCTGTCTGTCGATGGACGTCTCGCTTTCCGAGAACGACAGTATAACATGTTCATGCGGTTCAGGAATGGAGCCTTTCGAGACGCCTCTTCTCAAGGCGGGAAAGAGGGTTCACAACAGATCTCCGGCGGAAATAAGGAAATATGTCTTGGCGCAGCTCAAACAATTAGGGGAGCTATGAAACCCCTATTTTCATCACACGTTAAGATTTTTCCAAGTATATTTTTTGATTAACGGCGTTAATAACCAGTTTTTTTGTAGGTTATATAACTTATGTTGTGAGCTTTGTCGAAAGGGTTATATGTGTTATGCCGATAGTATGCACAGTGGGATTCAGCGGGTCAGGGGAACACATTCCATTGTGGTCCGGGGTGCTGCTAAGGGGAGAAAGGATGATGGATTTGATTTGCTCAGCGATAGCGCTGTCGGTGTCCGCAATGCAAGAAAGGGGTGCCAAATGACAAGGGTCACGACCATAGACTCTGTGCGTTCATGCGACATGTCCAAGATATACTGCGAGTGCGGCAACATCGTCTCCATTGACCGCAGCATGGTAAGGATGAAGAAAAGCCTTAAGAAAAATGTTGAGTGCAGTATATGCAGGAACCATAGGATTTCTTTTGATATCGAGTATCTTAACGGGCTATACGAAGGTACTCTGGATGCCGATCTGACGGCATAGTATTTTTATCTGTCTGCCGATGGCGTATCATGCGCCTTCTAATCGTTTCGGGGATGTTGGGATCAGGGAAGACATCAACGATATTGGGGATAGCGGACATACTATCGGACCGCGGTCTAAGGATCGCTATCATCGAAAATGAGATAGGTTCCGTAGGCATCGACGGGGAGATACTAGAGCGGCACGGGATGCAGGTGAAGGAGCTGAAAGGAGGGTGCATATGCTGTTCGATGAAGACCGGGATGATAGATGCGCTGCGCACACTTCAAGCGCATATGAACCCTGATATTGCGATCGTGGAACCTACGGGGATAGCGGACCCGAGGCAGGTGATCACCGCGGTCGAAGATGTAACGGGGTTAACCTTAACGGGGTTGTTTACAATTATTGTGGTAGACGCGGAAAGGATACTTAAGATTAGGAAGATGTTTGAACGCCCGTTAAGGAATCAGTTGAGTGTGGCTGATGTTGTTCTGTTGAATAAAACAGATACGGTCGGCGAGAACGAGATAAGCGAGATAATCCTGCTGCTGAGAGAGATGTCCTACAACGGTCCGGTAATGAATGTGCAGGCGGACAAAGGGATAGGAATTAACGGCGTGACGGAGATGATAAAGTGACAGAGGATGAGGATTTCATCCCGGCGGCGGTCGCCGCCGTTGTAACGGGTTCGCTGCCTGTGCTGACGGAGGCGAAGGAAGCGAACGAATTATTCTCATTGCTGATACACGACATAACACTGGATTGTGTGAAAGCGGGCTCGTGGATGATCGGCCACATCAAGGCGAACGTAAGGTCCGGGAACGACCTTCTGTCAATGAGCTCAACGACGGACGACGGCAATGTAAGGTCGCGCTGTATCCTCACGAACATGATAAAAGATTATTCAATGACCGTGAATGTGATCGTCTACGGTGTGGAAAGACGGAACGCGGCGGAGATACTCGTTTCCAATGTGAAAAAGGCCCTCGGGAACGTGAGGATCGAAGTTCATTCAGAGGTCGGATGCGAGGACCCGAAGTGCAGGGATCCGATGTGCCGTGACATGGACCACAAACGTCTGATCGATATACGGTGATCATTTTTTCGCGGACGCCCTCTTCTTGGGGGCGTCGCCTTTCCCGGGGCATTCCATGTTTATGCATTCGGTCCTGTTGCCGGTCGATACTATCGGGGAGTCGCAATACTCGCATTTGTCGTCCGTTGCCGTTATCGTGCCGGTCGGTCGCAGAGGGTACGTGCGGTCGCATTGCGGCCATCCGGAACAGCCGGCGAACCTTTTCCCGGCTTTAGAGTACATTACCCGTATACGGCCTCCGCAGGAGGGGCATTCGCCTATATCGCTCTTGGATGTGTTGCTCTCGCACTTCGGATCGATGCAGAGGGTCTGAGGCGGCGATCCTTTCCTTATTGTTTTCAATTTCGGAAGACCGCAGACGTCGCATGTCTCTTCCGTGGTCTGGATCATCGCCCCTCTCGGGAGAGGGTAAGCGCGTGCGCATTCCGGATATCCGTCGCATCCTATGAAATTCCCGTTCTTTGAACGTTTTATCGACATTGTGTTCTTGCATGCCGGGCATATGCCGATGTGCTGCTGCTCTCTCAGCGCAGAGCGTATCTCACCACCCAGTTCAGTACCTTCGCCGTTTATCTTTTCCGCGACGATGTGAAGCATATTCTGCGATTCTTCGACCACGGCGTTCAAGGTGCGTTCGCCGACGCTTATCTTGAGCATATCATCCTCGAGCTTTGCCGTCATGGCAGGTTCCGTTATGCCGCCGCCGTGCTTCTCCAGCGAACGGGTCATCGCGATGCCCACCGGCGTCGGGATAAGGTAATTCCCCTGAACATAATTCCTTGAGAACAGTTTTCCGATGATGTCGTGCCTTGTGCTCTTCGTCCCCAGGTTCAGTCTGTCCATCTCCTGTATCAAAGAGCCCTGATTGTATCTGAACGGAGGTTTTGTCTGCGATCCGTCTTGTGTGAGAGACCTTACATCGACCTCGGAACCGACGGTGAGTTTCGGGATCTGGGTCTCTGTCATCGTTATGTATTTCGAATAATATTTCTTCCATCCCTCTTTTTTCAGGATGTACCCGGATGCGGTGAACTGTTCACCGTTCAGATCGATGCCGCACTTCGTGATCTCCGCTTCCGCGTTCGGTGCGAGCGTCGCCAAGAACCGTCTTACAATGAGCTCATACAGCTTCCACTTGTCCCCTTTCATTTTGTCGGGCGTGGCTGATGCCGTAGGGTATATCGGAGGATGGTCCGTCGTTCTTCTCTTTCCTCTGGAAGGAATGATCTGCTGTTGTGCCAGCACTTCTTTTACCTCTTCCGAAAGACCGGAATCCTTCAGTTTTTCGAGAACTCCTCTCAGGCTCAGGCTCTTCGGATATTCGGTGTTCTCCGTTCTCGGATACGATATGTAACCGCTTGTGTAAAGGTCCTCGGCCAACTTCATCGTGACCGCGGGAGGTATGCCTATCTTGTTCGCCTCGACCTGCATCGCGGTGGTGTCGAACGGAGGCGGCCTGTACTCCTCCTTCATAGAAACGTCATAAGAAATTATCGTGCCCTTCTTCACTTCTTTGCATTTTCTCAATGCCTCGTCAGCTTTCTCCTTCTCCCAGAACGGGTTATCGTTGTGCTCCCCTTTGAAAGCCAGTATCCCGAATTTAGCGTTAATGGTCCAGTAAGGAACGGGAATGAATTTTTCTATCTCCTCATTGCGGTCCACTAAAAGTTTTAACGTCGGACTTTGAACCCTGCCCACGGATAAGAAATTCTTCCCCACCTGCCCTGACGATAATGATACGGACCTTGTGAGAACGGCCCCCCATGTCAGGTCAATGATCTGTCTTGCTTCCGCAGCATCCGACAAACGCACATCGGGTTCCGCGAGCGTTGCGAATGCGTTCTCGACCTCACTTTTCGTGAGAGCGCTGAACTTCGCCCTTTTCACTTTTTTCATATCGGCCCCGGCCGCGCGTACGGTCTCCATTCCTATGAGCTCTCCCTCGCGGTCATAGTCGGTCGCGATGATCACCTCATCGGACTCCTTGGAAAGGTTGTGTATCGCGTCAAGCGTATTCTTTGCGCGCACCGTCTTCACATGCGGCGCGTACACCAATTCAACGGGAGAACTGCCGCTCCAATCGTTATACTCCTCAGGATAGTCCAGTTCAAGGATATGCCCGCGAAGACTTATCACATCATATTCGCCGTCGGCGTTGCTGAAAGAAATTATACCGGCACCGCCGACCGTTCCCGCCTTTGCCTTCCCGTCGGAGAGTATCGTAGAGATCCTGCGGGCGGCGTTCGCCTTCTCAGTGATTACAAGCTTTCTCATTCAGGGGTCTCGAAGTCCTAATTATTATAAAGAATTGTCGAACACCTTCACCGAAATGCACGTTAATGTCTGTGGCCGATGTGGTGCATATTCCCTGTGGTCGGCGATACCATCGTCAGTTTTCCGCGGAGAACGCCTTTCACCGATGTTATCTCGTCAGTGAGTTTCTTCAGGTCGCCGAGCTCGCCGTTCACCAGAAGCATCTCCATGCATCGGTCGTGATCAAGATGTACGTGTACCGTAGTGCTTATGCTGTGGCCATGGTCATGCTGCAGATTCATCAATTTCTCCTTGACGCCGGTGACCGTGTGATCGTATGTCATCACAATGACACCGACCATATATTGTTTGGGGTTCTTCCATTCGTTCTCGGCCAAAGCGTTACGAACAAGATCCCTTATAGCTTCGGATCGGCTGACATATCCCTTCTTCATTATAACTTCATCAAATTCCTTCAGCAGTTCAGGCTCAAGGGATACGCCTATGCGTGTCACTCCGTCCATGCTCACGTAATACGGAAGCATAGATATTATTCTATCACCCGAATTATCGTTCCGATGTGCCGATAATAGGATACGATGATAAATTATAGGTGCACGCGATAATTGTTCTTTGTGAGGGACGATCTCGTCAATGAACTGATATCTTCTCTTGATTCGCCGATAAAGGAAGCGGTCATCGGGAAAAAGGCAGCGATAGCATTCTCCGGAGGGCTGGACAGCGGGATAGTTGCTCTTTTGAGCAAAAGATACGCAGACGTAACGTTATACACGGTCGGTGTGAAGGATGCGTACGACGTCAAAGCGGGGGAGGAGATGTCCGCCGTATTGGAAATGCCCTGGAAACACATCGAGATCGATGAGAAGATACTTGAAATAGAACTTCCACGGATGATCAGGATCACCGGAACGGTGAACCCGATAACGCTGTCATTCGAGGTGCCGTTATATTTCGTTCTTAAGCTGTCCGAAGAGAGCGTCGTGCTCGGAGGACAGGGAGCGGATGAATTATTTTTGGGATATTCAAAGTACATAGGCCTAGATGAAGAGCAGTTCGAGGCAGTTCTGAAGGAGGACATGGCGAGGCTCATGAACGTCACGCTGAACCATGAACGCGCGGTCGCTGAAGAATTCAAAAAGACGCTCGTCCATCCGTACCTTAACGAAAAAGTTGTCAGCCTTGTTGAACGCATGGGAATATCAGGCGTGTCCGTGGGTGATGTGCGCAAACCTTTGCTGCGTGATGCGGCCATGATGCTGGGATATCCGGAACTCGCTGAAAAGCCGAAGAAATCCGCACAATACGGTTCGGGAACGATGGTCGTCCTGAGGTCCATGGCCAAGTGAAAAGGGACATCAGTAAGGGAAATGATCCTTCAGATCTCAAAAGAGGTGCAAAATGAAGAGAAAGCTCCGTAAGATGCTCGGCAGCTGGGACGCAGAGTGCACGCAGTCGCTTGTGAAACTCATTGATACGCAGAGCAAACGCACAATATGCAGATGGTGCATCGATTACGCCGAGTTTGCGATATTACCGATATTCGAGGAACGCTGCCCCGGGGACGGAAGGCCGCGCATGGCGCTGAACGCTGCGAACAGATATCTCGAAGGCAAAGTAAGATTTCAGGAAGTGAAAGATATCATATTGAACGAATGCCACGCAGCCGCCCGGGAACTCGAGGGCGACCCGGCGGCGCAGGCGGCGGCGCGTGCGATAGGACAAGCTTCGGCATCGGTGCACACACTGTCGCATTCCGTTGCTCTGTACTTCTACGGGGCGGCCGCGGTGGCGTACAGCACGCTGGGATGCGATGCGGGGGCTGATGAATATGAAAGGATGGCCGAAGAGGAATGTGCAAGAATGGAGGCCGCGCTGCGCTCTGTCGCGGTCCCGGATGAAAAGGATCCAGCAAAGATAAAATGGGGATGCTGATATGCTGAAACGCATATTCATTGCAATTAATTTCAACAGCGACACGCGCTCACGGTTACTCTCATTACGCGACGGGATACGTTCAAATTCAAAACGAGGATCATTCACTCAGCCGAACAACATCCATCTTACGCTGATATTCATAGGCGAAAGCAGCGAAGCGCAGATATCCCTCGTAAAAGCGGCAATGGACAAAATTAGTTTTAAACAGTTCACAATAACAATGGATCGCACAGGATATTTCAAACGCGGTAGCGGAAGCCTGTGGTGGGCCGGAGTTCAGGAAAATGATGAACTATCTGCGCTGCACCATGATCTGGCGAGCAGATTGGTATCCGTAGGTTTCAGCATCGAAGGGCGCAGATACAGCCCGCATATAACGTTAGGGCGCGATGTGATATGCAATAACGGGCCGCAAAGCACAGAACCGTTCAGTGAGACCGTATCATCAATAGAACTGATGATCTCTGAACGTATCAACGAAAAACTCAAATATACGGCGATACACACAAAAAGAGCGGAGCCATGAGCATGAGGGTCAAAAGTGATATAATATGAATTTCAGCGAATGGGTGTACGGTCTCGGAATGAACAGGATGCGTTTCGGTCTCGACAATATCACAGAATTGCTGAGAAGATTGGGGGATCCGCAGAAAAGGTTCAAGACCGTACACGTTGCCGGTTCCGACGGAAAAGGGTCGACGTCCGCAATGATCTATTCCATACTTCTGAAAGCGAACATAAAGGCCGGATTGTATACATCACCGCATCTGATGAGATTCAACGAAAGGATATCCGTCTGCGGAGAAGATATCGAAGATGACGAACTGGCACACCTTATGGGGATCGTGAGACCGGTCGTCGATCAGATGTTATCGGAAGGGACGGACTGCACTTTCTTTGAAGTGACAACAGCATTGGCGTTCCTGCATTTCTCACTGAAAGGCGTAAAATATGCGGTATTGGAGACCGGCCTGGGCGGAAGGCTGGACGCCACGAACACAGTGATACCTGAGGTCACGGCGATAACGAACATCAGTCTTGAACATACTGATATACTCGGTGACACGGTAGAAAAGATAGCATTTGAGAAGGCTGGCATAATCAAGAACGGCGTACCGGTAATAACGGCCAACGTAGGAAGCACACTAGATGTGATAAAACGCGTCGCCGCCGAGAAAGGGGCGGAGCTGATAGCCGTGGACAGGAACGATGTGAAAATAATATCATTCACCGGCGGTTTCGTAAAAATGGAATATTCAGGTAATGAATACGACGTAGGGATACCGGGAAGCTGTCAGGCGGAGAACGCCGCGGTCGCGGCAGAATGCGTCATGCATCTGAGAACAGACGTGTCAGGGTATATCAAAAAAGGATTGAAAGAAGTGATATGGCACGGAAGGATGGAGCATTTCCCCGACGAGAATATAATAATAGACGTTTCACACACTGCCGCCGGCGCGGAAAGGCTCGCAGGGGATGTGATGGAAACATATGGAAAAGTGACGCTCGTGCTGGGGATGTTCATCGACAAGGATGCGGACCAGATATGCAGATCATTATCAAAGATATCGTCAAACATCGTAATAACCGCGCCGAGCTCCGAAAGGGCGATGCCTCCCGAGAGGCTGGCGGAAATAATGAAAAAATATTCCTGTGATGTTTCGGTGAAAGAGGATCTGAGAGAGGCCATAGACTCCGTCAGAGGAAAAGGGACGGTACTGATAACCGGATCGTTGCACATGGCAGGGGAGGCGATGTCATATCTGAGAAAATGACCGTTATCCTGGACCGTCTGTCAAAAGAGTACGGCCGCGGAGCATATCCCGGACGGTCGTCCGAGGGTCTGTCGCCGGAATGGGACCCGTCGCCGTTCCATGTTCTGATCGCTACGATACTTTCACAAAGGACAAAGGACAACAACACCAGGAAGGCATCGGACGCACTGTTCGGAAGGTTCGATTCCGTTGATGCGATAGCGAACGCGGATATCAACGAAATAGCGGAACTGATAAGGCCGTCGGGTTTCCCGAATCAGAAGGGAAGGGCGCTGATCGACGTCTGTAGAACGTTAATAGAAAATTATGATTCACAGGTGCCGTCGGACATCGGCGAATTGCTGAAATTACCGATGGTAGGCCGGAAGACAGCAAATTGCGTCCGATCCTATGCGTTCGGCATACAGGCGATATGTGTCGACACGCATGTCCACAGAATAGCGAATATGATCGGCCTCGTAAGAACAAAGAACCCGGATGAAACGGAATTTGAACTTATGAAAATAACACCGGAGGAAAGATGGTCCGACGTGAACCGTTACATCGTAAGGCACGGGCAGCTTGTCTGCATACCGAATCATCCGAAATGTGAAAGATGTAAGATCGCGGACCTGTGCGGCAGCAGTTCCGTATGATGCCCTCATCCACGATCGAACCCGGAACGCAGTATATTTTTTAACGCTCTTGAATAAATATTGTGAACAGCATGTGTCATAAGATGCCACTATCCCGTTATCACGCGAAGATAATGAGAACGGCATAATTAAAAAGAGAAGATCGCCATGAAAGGAAAATATCGTTACATATCTTTGCTCACGCTGTCGGTGCTTCTTGCGGCATCATTCGCCCTGGTAACACTCGGCGGTATGGCAGATGATCCGCAGGGGTGCGAAGAAGGAACGCTGGGTCTCTTTGAGAATATCAACACAAAGGGAGATGAGGACTTTGAATTGGATATGAACCTGTTCGTAGGTGTTGTCATAGCACTCATAATAGCCATAGGGGGCACCGCATACTTCACGTTGAAGAAATAACGGTCAAATAAAACATAAGAGGGGCATATTCCCTCAGCTTTTCTTATTTTTCGGTCCGATCCGTGTGCAAACGAATTAATCTAAGATGTCAATGACGTGAGGTGCACGAAGTATCTGTGATGTCCGATATCATAAAAGCGGCGTTCGACGAGCTGTCGAAGCACGATGTCGCAGGAGTTGAGGAGCTGGTGATCGTCATCGGAGATCTGACGAACCTCGGCGAAGAACAAATGGAGTTCGCCTTCGACGTCATGACAAAGGGTACCATATTATCAGATGCCAGACTTGTGATAGAGCGCGAACCTATACGTCTGAGATGTAAGCACTGTGATTTTGACGGACCTGCGGAAATATTGAAAAATGAGGGTTACGATCATACCATCCCGGTGCTATCATGCCCAAAATGCAAGGGGCCCGTGAACGTGGAGGAAGGGATGGCCTGCTGTATACGTTCGATCAAGATAAGGGAGGGCGGCAATGTTCAAACTTAGGGACGGCGACACCGCGAAAAGGATACTCAGGGACATCAAGGCGCTTGACGTGAATTGCAAGTTCATGCATGTCTGCGGTACCCATCAGGACACGATGGTAAGGTTCGGTCTCGAGGAATTGCTGATGGACGTAGGCGTAGAGATACGCCAGGGCCCGGGGTGCCCCGTATGTGTCACCACAAGCACGGAGGTGGCCGCAGGAATAACACTAGCCAGATCCGGAAAGACGGTGTGCGTTTTCGGGGACATGATGAAAGTTCCTACAACGATCGGATCGCTTAATGATGCGAAGGCCGACGGTGCGGACGTTCGCATAGTCTATTCGATAGAAGATGCCGTAAGGGTCTCATCATCTTCTGAGAAAGATGTCGTATTCATGTCCGTCGGTTTCGAAACAACGGCACCTACCACCGCGGTACCGTTGAACAAGGGCGTTCCGCCGAACTTCAGCGTTTACAGCTGCCACCGCATCGTCCCTCCCGCACTGGAAGCGATATTCGAAATGGGCGAGATAAAGGTGGACGGTTTTATACAGCCAGGCCACGTTTCCGTGATAACGGGGCTCAGCATATTCGAACCGTTCTCTCTCAGATACAAGATGCCGCAGGTCGTCGCAGGTTTCGAACCGCTGGATCTTCTTATGGCATCTTACATGTTAGCGAAACAGGTCAGGGAAGGGAGAGCGGAGGTCGAGAATGAATACTCGCGGCTGGTGAAGAAGGACGGTAACCCGAAGGCGCGCGAACTGCTTGCAAGAACATTCAGGACAGAGGACAGGGCGTGGAGGGGATTCCCCGTCATTAAGAAAAGCGCCCTTGCGTTGAAGAGCGAGTATGAGGATCATGATGCATCCAAGATACACGAGGACATTCTGAAAAACATGCCAGACGTTGAGGATGAACCCAAAGGCTGCAGATGCGGCGAGGTCCTGAGAGGTCTTATACGTTCTGAAGAATGCCCCATGTTCGGGAAGGCCTGCGACCCGAACAGACCGATGGGCCCGTGCATGGTCTCACACGAAGGAAGCTGCAACATAGCGTTCCGTTTCTCAGGTCAAAGAAGGTGATGTCATGAAGGTCCTGGTAATAACGAACGATTCGACGGTGTTCCTTAAGAATGGATTATCCAGCGCGAAAGATATGTTCGGCGGCCGTGTCACTGAAGTGAGGAACTTCTGTAACAGATTGTCCGAGGTATGTGATGTATCATTCGGAATAATTTCCGGAAGGTTCGGTTTCGTCCCAGGTGAATACACGGTGATGCCTTATACCGAGATAACCGACACACCGGAAGCATATCATCAATTACAGGAACGGAAGGATTATGCATCCGTCATAAACAGCGTCTCCAAACCGTTCGACCGTATCATCGTATTTGTGCCGAAGGCTATGATGGCGATCCTTCTCGACAATGACGCATTTCCTAGGAAGGTCATATCCGTTACCGATGAGGCATTCAAAGAGCACTTCGAAAAGAACGACTGGACATGGTATCCGAGGTCCGGAGCACGCATAGGAAAAGCGAATTCGGATGAAATAATAAAAAAGATATCAAGTATGGGATAATATCATAAAATATACTCAATGATGTGATATTTTACGGTCAAAATAGAAGTATTTGATATTAATAACAACAGGATCGCTATTTTTTCTTAACAATTGTTTTTTTCATCAAAAAAGTTCTGCTAAAATCTATTAACGCCGTTATTATCAGCGATAACAAATATGTTAAATATATTAACTAATTTTTTTAATTAATGCAATTTTGTTAGTCTTTATATATAAAATGTATTCAAATAACTCGTTTAGGGTCCTTTTTTCGACTGTTTTATAAAAGTAAAATACAATCAGATAGAGTAAATATAATAGATTTATTTCACGAAACCAAAAGTATTATTTAACCAAAATGAGGTAACTTTACGATACTAGAATAACTTGTCTCATCACTTGACAATATATTCGGACCTGTGTACTAGTAGGGGGGCGTCATTCAATGGAACCACGAGAACCACATAGTGGACTGAAGAGAGAAACTAATAGAAAAAGAGAAAAAGGATCAGGAGGAAGTAATGATCGTCCTGCATCTATTCGCAAAAAATCATTGACTATTTCGGTAGTATTGGTGCTTATGGCCGCTACGATCCTGGGTGCGGTCACATTCAACAATACGAATTCCGATAACGATTCCGATATCGCGATAAACGCACCGTGGGACGGCAAACTCGCCACGGGTTTCGCAGGCGGCAACGGAACGTCATCTTCACCGTATCTGATCGCGGATGCTTCGCAGTTCGCCTTTATGGCGGACGCGGTGAACAATAACAGACAGGACATGATCAACGGAGGAAAGTTCGGAGACAGCAACAAGTATTATAGACTTTCCAATAACATAGAACTTAACGACATCAGTAATTCGAGCGTCTGGAGCGACGGACTGGCACCTAAGAACAGCTGGGTCCCGATCGGCAACTCGGCTCAATATTTCGCAGGAACATTTGACGGGGCCGGGTTTGTGATCTCGGGGATATATATCTCTATCGCATCATACTAT
>JAIRJQ010000094.1 GCA_031260545.1 Methanomassiliicoccaceae archaeon
GTGAACGTTCCCGAAGAGTTCCTTGAGGAGATAATGGATTCTGTGAATTTGCTGATGGAACCTGTTCATCCAGGATATGACAGAACGTTCCAATACTCTCGTGTAAAAGGGACATGGAGGCCGCTTGAAGGTTCATCGCCGTACAAAGGATCGCTTAACAGAATAGAGACGGCCGACGAGATCAGACTGGAATTCGTTGTCCGCGGAAAAGATCTGAAGAATGTTATCGGATGCATCGTGAACATCCATCCGTATGAGGAACCTGCGATAGATGTGATCCCTGCGCTGGGATGGAGGGATGTCATCTGACCCGTCATTTAGTCCGATCCGATGCGTTCATTCCTTGTACGTATACGTATAAACGCCGTCGAACGACCTTTGGAGACGGTGTATCTTCAAACTCTGTTTTCTTAACGCAAGATCTTCGGGTGAGATAAGGCCCATGGAAAAGAATCTGTCCAGCAGTTCGAACGCTTTATCGTAACCTGATTCTATTCCTACTACGACATCCACATAACGGTTCCTGCAATTCATTTTTTCTGGCATTTTGCCATTATTTTTTGCTTTTATATCATCTATGACGGAGGGTATGAGTTTCAGATTATCTTCGCATATACGTTTCGCATCGTCATATCTTT
The DNA here is from genome assembly GCA_031260545.1 of Methanomassiliicoccaceae archaeon. Classification (GTDB taxonomy): domain Archaea; phylum Thermoplasmatota; class Thermoplasmata; order Methanomassiliicoccales; family Methanomethylophilaceae; genus Methanomicula. The sequence continues at coordinate 639 of JAIRJQ010000094.1, forward strand.
TAGTTCCTATGTATGCGTCTATCAGTGTTTCAATGATATCGAATCTGTGTATATTTGTTATGCCGCGGGATAAACATTCTTCACATATCGTCACGGCGAACGCATAATTCTCATCTTTTAGTGCCGCATCTGCGATCTGCTGCAGAAAGGAGCTGTCCGTTGAAGATGATTGTGATGTCTCATTCACTTTTTTTGAATAACGATCGAACATTATCTTTTGCTGATCATTCAGCGACGAATACCATTCGCTGAGGTGCACGCCTGCTGCCCCGTCCGTGTCCTTTGAACGCATACATGTTCATACGGATGTCGGATATAAACGTTGACCATTAGGCGTCCGTGCTTGTGTTCTTGACCGTGTCCCCTCTGATGAGCGTCCATGCCGTCAGTTCTTCGCCAGTGACGCGGCGCGTCACGCCTCCCGTCCTTTTATAAAAGATGTTGTTATAATTTATGCGGCGGCCTTCTTTTTCGACGGTTATTTTAATACATATCTTGCCGTCCTCCTCGAGAACGGTCACCGACGGAGATATTCCTAACTGGTCCTTCACCACTTCCGGGATTGTTTTCATGAGCCTCCTCGGATTGCTCACGCCTACTGTTCTTCCTCTGTCATCCTTTCCGATGATCATCACCCCGCCGTCCATGCTTGCAAAAGCAGACAGCGTTTTTAGGCGGTCTTTATCCCAGGTGACATTACACTCTAAATTCTGCGATCCCAAATAAATGCCCCCTAATCTGAAACGTTCTTCTCATTGAAATATATTGTTGAATTTTTACTGGATGAGAACGCTGTTAACACTATTCTTATATATAAAGTATATAGTGATTTCACTAACGCCCTCGTATTTGTTCGTTTTTTGTGTGCATATACTGATCGTACGTTCTCGCGCACCGCCGGCCGGCATATTATTCTGCACCGACCGGTCACAGAATGATGTAACGGCGCATATCTTTTTGATCCGATCAGCCGAACAGCACCATTCCGAAATAATACATCTCGCCTTCCGGTGATCCGTATTTTATTTTATGTTTCTTCGCGAACCTGAACCAATCGATGCCGTACGCCTCGATCGGCGGTATCGCGATGTCGGGATGTCTGCATTTTTCCCCGGTCGCATATGCGCATTCCTTGCAGTAGACGCACCCTCCTCCCGACAGGACAAGATGATCGCCGACATCTTCAGGAATGAGGTCTCTCACTCTTCTCACATTCGCCTGATGCATCCTTATCGTTTCCTCAATGCGTTCTATGTCATACCATTCGTTCAGTTTGTATTCTGACCGGAAAATAAGCATTTTGGAATATTTCTCAATTTTCTTTTTGCATTCTTCAAAACTTCCGACCGCCGGGGGACATGTCCAATTTTTGTTGTATTTACCGCAGGCGTTGTTCTCGCAATACTTGATAACTGATATCTCGATCGCCAGCGGAGCTTTTGCGAGGTCCAGTATCTCTGCGAATCTTGTCTCATCGTTCAGTACTTTATCGAGAATATCATTCATTGACATTTCCGCACACCTTCCCATGCTGAGCGTTCTCCGAAAGGTTCTTTATGTTCCATTCCAGGAGTTCCTTGAACTCCTCTTTGCGTTCATTGCATTCGCATTTACAAGAGCGACAGGAGAAATCACGGCACGGGTCGCATGTCACCGATAACTCGGTGGTCTCGCCGTATTTGTCCCTTATGAGAGAGATTATCATGCATACTTCTTCTCTTTGCTCTCTTACTGTAATATACCAAGGCATGGTGAGATGCATATCGATGTGTATCGTTGACCCGTACTTGACCATCTTCAGATTGTGTATATCGATCCACTTATCGCGCCTGTTCTCGGTCAGCGTTGTTACTATATCGGTAAGCAGCTGAATGTCCACTTTGTCCATTATGCCTTCCATTGATCTTTTAACAACAAAAACGCCGGTCGTTAATATTATCGCGCCGAATATCAGCGCGATCGCGCCGTCTATCCAGTAGTATGCGTATCCCATAGACGTTACAACAACAAGAATGACGAGTCCGAGGATTATACCGAATGATGAGTATGCATCCGACTGTATATGTTTCCCGCTTGCCACCAGCGCCTGCGATCTGTTCTTCTTTCCTTTTCTGATCGCCATTGCCCCTACGGTGTAATTTGCAACGGCCGTTGCGAGTATCAGCAGCATCCCTATCTCCAGGTTGGGTATCTCGTTCGGGTCCAGGATGTTCCTTACCGCTTCAAATATTATCATGACACCTGCGATGGATATCATTGAGCCTTCGACGGTCGCGGAAATGAACTCGGCGCGTCCGTGGCCGTACGGATGATCAAAATCACGAGGTTTTGTTGAAAGGAATAACGCATACAGCCCGATGGCGCCTGCGGCCACGTTGACGATGCTTTCCAATGCATCCGTAAATATTGCCACTGACCCTGTAAGTAACCACGCTGAGAACTTCACTGTCAGTATGATGCCGCTTAACGCGACGATGTATCTTTGGAACTTATAATTCTCGATCGCCGCGGAGGATACAGCGCCGCTCATAACGGTGGACAGGCGGACGGGATATAAAGGAATTATCTTCGTTGGTTGCTGAAAGTGTTCCCGAACGGTACGGCAGCCGGCCTGCCTTACAGTGGATAACACACGGATTAGCATCTATATGATATACGATCGGATGAACGGCGAGTATGAAAAGTATGCTCAGTTTTTCAAAGCACTGTCAGACCGGGAGGATCGTACTGCTGATCGGTATGTGATCAATGCACGTTCCTTTAACGTCGCTTTTACGACATCATCGATTTTTGCGCATCTCATCATAGAGCACTTTAGCGGCCGGTTCGACCTTCGCTTTGACCGCACAGTTCCCGTAATACAGGCCGCAACAGCATGCGTACCTCGTCCATACCGTATGTATGCGTGAGACGATGATCTAAGGTTTTGAAGATGCCTGACAGGCATTCGGATCGATGGGTCCGATGAATGCAGATGCGCCGCTGTGGCCGGATGCACCCTTGTGTTCCGGTCCAAAGAGGATATTAAAAATTCGTGTTTCATACGCGTTATCGCTATGTGCCAGATGCACCGTTTTTGTTACTGCCCCAATGAGGGTGTGTAAAAATCAGTGTTACGAACATGCGCCGCCGTGTGTCGGATGCATCCTCAGGATCCTAGCCTAGATGTGGAAATTTTAACCTGTAAGTGTATTAGTATTTAAAATAAATCTGTTATTAACACAGAAACTTGACGATTTAAATAGGTGTTAAGGCTTCAACGTGGCATGGAATCGGGAGTGTTAAGCGAGATGAGACAGGAGGAGTTTCTAACTCATTATGCCTTTACGTCAGACCCTGATATAATCATCATGAGCCAGAACAATATTCCTGATCCCTGCAAAAAATTAAAAAAAGGTGAATAACATAAAAAAAGCAATAATAGCGTTTGCCCTCATTGCGGTAATGATCCTTGCCGTAACAATACCCGTGGGCCTAACGTCAGCAAATACCGGAGACGGAACGGGTACGCTCTCCATATACAAAGGACTGGGAACGAAAGCTAATTACAGCTCGGTCACAGGCGGTTACTCTTATGAGTCATCGCTGGCGGATAAGCACTCGGAATACGAACACAACCTGGACGCGCTCCTTGACGGCAAGGGGAATTGGTTCCAGTACAACGACTTTGATTATGAGTCCGGCGAGACCTACACATTCGACCTTGTTACAGGCCACAACCTGAAGAAGGTCGGAGAGTACACGATCTCATATGACCCAGACAGCAAAGAGTTTACGATCGTACTGTATCCGAACAACCTGCTTGTCGCATCGGGCGTGAAGTTCTCGATATCCAACGATTATGTCTTGGGTGCAAAGAACGCTAATGATTCAAAGGTCAAAGGAAACCCGGCGAACCCCATATGGACATCGTCGCCCGGACAGCAGCAGTTCCCCTCGAAGGACCTTAAGGTCAACGGCAACGAATACACATTCAAGGCCGGCTGGGCAGATGTCAGCAAGACGATCTATGTGTACATGCACCTCAGCCTTGACGGTTACGAGTACACGGGCAGCGCCACGAGCGGCGATTCATTCGAGTTCGAGATCGTCAACACAGCAACAGAGAAAAAGTACACGATGAATGTTCCGATGAACGGCGGTGACAAACTGAACCTCCCTGCCGGAACATACACCATTACGGAACTCGCAGAGGGATGGATACCATCCTTTGAGGTCAACGGTGTAGCTGTTATCGGAACTGAGATAACTGTGGAGATCAAAGCAGGCAAGGTCACGAACGTAAAAGTTGTGAACGAGGAAGATGGGATCGGAGAGTTCGCAGGCAGTAAATTCGGTATGATGTTATTCATGCTTGATATTGAAGTGTTGAAGACCACCAAATACGACGCCATGGGATCCATCACGACCGGCGGGATACGCGGTGCGGGAGACAACAACTGGTTCAGCTGGACCCAGCTGCCGGTGGCCGCTATCGTCAACGACGGCCTTGTGTTCGTAGGAGACCTTATCAACGGTGACAAACTGACAAAGATCGGAGAGTTCACCGTCTATGCGGACGCAGATGGTAACTTGGTGATAGTTCTCTTCAGCAATGACAAGAAAGCAAACATCAATGCGGCAACGCAGATAGCCTTCGGCAATGCGAACAAGGGAAAAACAAACAGCGACGTGAGCGGAAGCAACTCCAACAACGGAAGCGGCCTTTACTACATGGCTGCCAACTCGCTCGGCAAAGTGAACAACACTATAGTCATCTCAGCGGCGGATGTCGCAAAGGTAACGGATGACAAGGAGTTCCAGTACTTCTTCGTCCACACCGGCATCGGTACGCAGACAACAGTGAATGACGTTTCCGTTAATTACGCGGATGTGGAGTTCACTGTTGTTGTGAAGGACGCAGACGGCGAGATCGTTGATAGCTTCGCGCTGAAGGACGGCGAATTCTACATGACCGACTCTCTGAAGGCCGGAATGTACACTATCGAGATCACGGGCCCCAACGGATGGAAGCTTACGTATGACGGGTTGGTCGAAGTTATCGGCGGCGAGGGATCGTTCGTTGAGGTCTTCGCAGAACTCGCCCTGAGCTTCAAGGTCGGCCCCGGCAACGCGGCAGTGTAAAAAAA
>JAIRJQ010000050.1 GCA_031260545.1 Methanomassiliicoccaceae archaeon
TCGTTCTTTGCAACACCGCGTACGTTGAAACCAACGTTATCGCCGGGCAGTGCCTGCGGCAATATCTCGTGGTGCATCTCTATCGATTTCACTTCACCGATCACGTTGGACGGCTGGAATGAAACGTTCATGTTCGGGTGTAGAACGCCGGTCTCGATACGTCCTACCGGAACTGTACCGATGCCTGTGATCGTGTAAACGTCTTGTACCGGTAACCTTAACGGTTTGTCGGTGGGCTTCGCAGGAACTGTGAGCATGTCAAGTGCCTGAAGGATCGTCTTTCCCTTATACCAGGGTGTGTTCGCGGATATCGTTTTCACGTTGTCGCCTTCCATCGCTGATACCGGTATGAACGGTACGTTCTCTGCTTTGATACCGACCATCGCGAACAGTTTGCTCATCGCTGCGACCGCTTCCTTGTATTTTGCCTCTTCGTATTTCACCGCATCCATCTTGTTGATGGCGACGATGATCTGTTTCACGCCAAGCGTAGTTGCAAGGAAGACGTGCTCCTTGGTCTGCGCCTGCGGTCCCTCGATCGAAGAGCAGGTGATGATCGCCGCGTCAGCCTGTGACGTTCCCGTTATCATGTTCTTGACGAAGTCACGGTGACCGGGTGCGTCAATAATTGTGAAGTAGTATTTGTCGGTGTAGAACTTTTTGTGTGCTACGTCGATCGTTACACCTCTTTCCCTCTCTTCCTTGAGTCCGTCCATGACCCATGCGAAAGCGAAGGATCCTTTTCCTTTCTCTTCTGCCTCTTTCTTGTATTTTGCAATGATGTGGGGCTCGATCGCACCGGTCTCAAGAAGAATTCTTCCGACCAATGTGGATTTACCGTGGTCGACGTGCCCGATCACTACCAAGTTCATGTGCTCTTTCTCTGCCATTTTGATTCCTCCCTTTTTATTTTGAAATAGGTACGGTTTTTTTCTCCATACTATCCGCTATATTTAAGTTTACCTTTATGCGGAATAGTATCCCGCATCGTACGGCTCGGGATTCAGTCCCTTGCGTACCCTAATCTCCTTCACTACCTTGTCCTGAAGTTCGTTCGGCATCTGTTCGAAACCTGCGTTCTCGGTGGACCAGAGTGCGCGGCCTTGTGTTGCTCCTCTTATTGCAGACGCAAAACCGAACATCTCCGATACCGGACATTTTGCCGAAACGGTCGCGTTAATGTCCTCCTGGCCCATGTCCAGTATTATTCCGCGGCGTGATTGTACTTCGCGTACAGCATCTCCCATGTAATCCTGAGGAACGCTGATGAACACTTTCTGCATCGGTTCTCTCAATGCCCTTCCGGCGAGGCACATCGCCCCGTATATACCCTGTCTTACCGCAGGTATTACCTGGGCCGGACCTCTGTGTATGGTATCCTCGTGTAATTTTGCGTCCATGAGCCTTATCTTCACGCCCGCGACCTTCTCGCTGGCCAGCGGTCCGTGCGCCATCGACTCTTCGAAAGACTGTTTCACAAGTTCCATCGTCTCATGCAGGTACTGGATACCTTTTGTTGTGTCGATGAGAACATTATTATTCTTGAACGCGACGATGCCTTTTGCTTCCTCTTTGTCCATTCCGAAATCAGAAAGTATTTTAGCTGTTGCTTTCGGGTCCTTTATCTTCGCGCCCGGGTCGATGTCGCCCCTCTTTATTGCGTCGATCACGCCTTGTTCAAGCGGCTCCACTTCGAAGTAGAACTTGTTGTGCTTGTTCGGTGACTTACCCTCGAACGGACCGGCCTTCTTCTTGATCCCTTCCTGGTAAACGACAATAGGCGCGGATGATATTATCTCGACGCCGTGATCATTGAGTATACGGTACTCGGTGATCTCCAAGTGTAATTCACCCATACCGGACAGTAAGTGCTCTCCGGTGTCGTTGTTGATCTCGATGTTTAACGAAGGATCAGCTTTTGCGACGGACCTGAGCACCTCGACCAGTTTGGGAAGGTCCTTCATGTGCTTTGCCTCAATAGCTTTCGTAACGACCGGTTCGGAGTAGTGGGTCATCTTCTCGAACGGTTCCATGTCCTTTAACGAAGAGACAGTGGAACCTGCGACCGCATCTCTGAGTCCCGAAACGGCAACGATGTTGCCTGCGCAGCACTCGTCCACTGGTATCCTGTCCGCTCCTACGGACAACGCAACGGTCTGTACCCTCTGCGGGTTCGATATGCCTGATATGTATAATGTCTGTCCTCTTTTCACTGTTCCTGAGAACAGTCTTCCGATGGCAACCTCGCCGGCGTGCGGGTCCACGATGATCTTGTTGACCATTAACGAAACTTCGCCGTCCTTGTCGCAGGAGAGCATCTGTTTGCCGATGTCTGATTCAAGGTCACCTTTCCATATTACCGGGATACGCCTCTTCTGTGCGATCAACGGGTTAGGTGTGTGGTTTATGGCCATATCCAATATCACTTCATGCAGAGGTGACTTTTTGGAGAGTTCTTTCGATTTGCCCTCTTTCAGATAGTTGAAGACATCCTTGAATGTGATCCCTGATTTTTTCATGAATGGCGCGGATATCGCCCAGTTGTGGTATGCGGAACCGAATGCTACTGTTCCGTCTTCGATCTTCACCTGCCACTCCTTGTTCAGGGGCGCGGGCAATATATCGAATATTCTTTTATTGACCTCGGCAACGATCTTGGAGAACTTCTCTATCATCGCTTCCTGTGTTATTTGTAACTCGTTGATCATCCTGTCAACTTTGTTCACAAAGAGCATCGGTCTGACACGTTCTTTCAGCGCCTGTCTGATGACCGTCTCGGTCTGAGGCATCATGCCCTCGACAGCGCATGTTAATATGTAGACACCGTCAAGCGCTCTCATAGCTCTTGTCACGTCCCCGCCGAAATCGACGTGTCCGGGCGTGTCTATCAGGTTGAGTAAATATTCTTTGCCGCCGACGGAGTGCACCATTGATGCATTCGCTGCGTTGATCGTGATCCCGCGGGCAGCTTCCTGCTCATCGAAATCCATGAATCTCTGTTTTCCTGCGAGTTCTTCGGACATCATGCCTGCGCCTGCCACAAGGTTATCCGAGAACGTGGTCTTTCCGTGGTCGATGTGCGCCGCGGTACCGATGTTCCTTATGGACTCGGGTTTAGACATAAGCAGGGTCGCTTTTTTGATATTGTCTTCTTTTCTTCCCATGTCCCCCACCTTTTTAACGGGCCGACTGGGCCACTCTCTCGATCTCTTCCTTCTTGGCGACGGCGAACGATGTCATGTCACCTTTCGCTGCAAGTATCAGTTCGTCTGCAATGCATTCGAATATTGCTTTCTTGTTGTTCGCGGACGCGGCGACAACACCTCTGCTGATGTTGCGCAATGCAATGTCGAGCCTTCTCTGCGGTGAAACGTCCACCGCTTTCGGTACGGATATGCCGCCGAACTGCAGCCTCGTGACCTCTTCGCGAGGTGCTGCGTTCTCAAGGCTCTCAATGAATATCTGGACAGGGTTCTTCTTTGTTTTCTGCGCGACGAGATCAAAAGCATCCGACACCGCTTTGTATGATTTCAATTTCTTTCCGGTGTACTTCTCGGTGCGCATTATGTTGTTGATCAATCTTTCAACAATGCTCAGTTTTGATTTTCCGAACCACCTGTTCGCATGTTTGCCGCCCGTGTGTGGTACATTCGTGGGTCTAAGGTCTATGTACTTCGCAAGACCGCCGTCGTTAACGACCACTTCAGACATATCATACTTGCCGAACAGGAGAACTTTGTTTTCTTCCATGATAAAATCACCTTACAGGTTTCTCCAATCTTCCCCTGACCATTTCGTTCAGGGCGACGTTGTTCACTTTGATAACTTTGTAACGGACACCGGGGATGTCACCGTATGAACGGCCCATCCTTCCGCCGATACCTTCCACGAGCACCTCGTCGTGCTCATCGATGAAGTTGATGGCACCGTCACCGACAGCGAACGCTGTGATCTGACGTCCATTCTTGATAAGCTGTATCTTAACGCATTTTCTGATGGCTGAGTTTGGTTGTTTCGCCTCGATACCAACTTTTTCCAGCACAATGCCGCGTGCCTGCGCCGATCCCTCTAACGGGTCCGACTTTTCTCTCAGCTTCAATACTCTCTTTTTGTATGCTCTGTCCTGCCAGCGGAACTTACGTCTGTCCTCCTTCAGTTTCCTGGCGGTATGTAGACCTCTACCCATATTTTCAACCTCATGCGAAGTACTTCGCGATTACTGTTATTATATTTAAAGCTTAACGGGACCCATATTATTCTATATAGGCGTAAGCAACAACATCATCGCTACATTGACCTTGTATAAAACACCTTTGCGGCAACGAAGGGCTGAATGTAAAGATATTATGCATTTTCACCGAAATGTTTCATTAACAGTGTGAAGATACGCATACGCTGAATGAACGGCGGGGAGGCTTCGGGATCGGAGAGCGGAGACCGCCGACATGCCCTCATATTTTTAAGTTGTGGTCATAAAATATAGTTGGTATTGTAAACGATAATTAATTAATGATAAACATTAAATAATTAATGCGTAATGTTGTATTTGGTGATCAAATAGAAACCGAACCCATTGAGATCTCCTCCGTGAGGAAGGAATACGGGAACTTCGTCGCACTTGATGACCTTACATTATCGGTGAAGAAGAACAGCTTCACCGGTCTGCTGGGGCCGAACGGAGCGGGGAAGAGCACGCTTTTGAAAATATTGACGAACCTTATACGCGCAACATCCGGTTCCGCGTTCCTGAATGGTGTGGACATAACGAAAAACGCCAAAGGTGCGCTGATGGATGTCGGCACCGTCGTCGAGACGCCGGAGTTCTATACGTATCTTACACCCGTGGAAACGATGATGTATCTCGGCAAGATCAACGGAATGACCAATGAATCCCTGTCATCAAAGATACCGGAGATATTGGAAAGGGTCAAAATGACCGAGTGGTCCGATAAACGCATAGGAACATTCTCCAAGGGGATGAGACAGCGCATCGCGTTAGGCCAGTCGCTGCTTACCGACCCGTCCGTCATAATACTCGATGAACCGACATCCGGTCTCGATCCGAGAGGGATGATAGAGATCCGTGAGATCCTTAAATCACTGAAAACAAAGGATCTCACGATATTCATGAGCTCTCATATGTTATACGAGGTAAGCGACCTTTGCGATCGTATCGCAATGCTCAATCACGGT
>JAIRJQ010000072.1 GCA_031260545.1 Methanomassiliicoccaceae archaeon
AATAATGTGCATCCTCATGCACCAACCAACGCCACTGTGGCTCAGCGGTAGAGCGACTGATTCGTAATCAGTCGGCCGGGGGTTCGATTCCCTCCAGTGGCTCCACTTTTCTAATTCACTATCGTAAAATGATATCTTTTTTATACGGAAAAATCGTTATAAGGCGTCCTAAATGATAGGTATGAGTGAAAAAATGAAGTTCAAAATGAATAATATGGTCATTCCGCTGCTCCTTTTCTTTATGTGTGGACTGATGAGTCTATACAATCCATGGATAACATATCCTGTTACCATCAGCATTCCGGAAATAATAACAACGACGTGGGCCCAGCCCATATCGGGATTCAATGGCATATCCGAAGGTGCCTATCAGCCGATGCTGGCGCTCATCGGCACATTATTGCTGATAATGGCGGTATTCCTTGAGATCATAGGCAAAGCCAAGAGGATCACAACGGCGACATCCATACTCGCAGGCCTGTTCATGATCATCGGCGCCGCCAACGTTCTCCTGGATCCCGGATCGTTCGCATCAAATTTCACGATCCCCCCCGGGGCGGCCGTGAGTGCAGGGTTCGGCATTTACTTCACTATCTTTATTGGCGCGTTCATCGTGATCATTTATACGCTGCGCGCACTCAAGATACTGCCGGACCCGGAATGAACACATCAAAGCCTTCGCGCAGGATGCCTGCACAGGCACTATCTTTTTTATGCAACCTTTTAAATGTATACTGAACGGTAACGTGATGTCCGGGGAATTAAGAAATGGGGAAAAGAAGGAAATTGAAGATAAGGCTCAACATCACATATCTGGCGCTGATGCTGCTGATCGGTGCGCTTACGGGCATCATCGCATTCCTGATCTTCAACGGCATGGAACGGATCTCATCCGGGAACTCCGCTCCGACGGTGGTATTAATGATCGCCGTCGCCGGCCTGATGGGGGCGTTCCTTGAGCTCATCCGTCTCGGGAACAAAATAACAAGGATGATCGTGATCGCGCTCGGCGCGTTCCTGCTGGTCGCCATAGTTGCCGATATCGTTACAGGGGACGCAGTTGCGCAGGATATGCCGCTGGCCGTGATGGCGTTATTATTTGTGATCGGCCCCGTCATGGAAATGTACGGGATGTTACCGGAACTCGATCTCAAACGTGCATGACCCAGTCATTGTACTTATGATGCGGAAGAGACGTTCTTTTTTGTATGCCGCAGCCGTTCTTATTCCCTTTTCAGGTAACGGTCGACTATCTTAATGGCGCACACATCGCCGCACATCGAGCACCCGTCCTTTTGTTCCGTGCAGCCCCTCTCCCGGTACTTTCTTGCCTTGTCGGGGTCCAAAGCGATATCGAACATCGCATTCCAATCCAATGCCCTCCTTGCGCCCGCCATTGCGTTGTCCCTTTCCATGTTCCCGAGTCTGCAGAGGTCGCCGACATGCGCCGCGATCTTTGATGCTATGAGCCCTTCCCTCACATCGTCCACATCCGGTAACGACAGATGTTCCGCCGGCGTCAGATAGCACAAAAAGTCTGCGCCGTTCTGCGCCGCCACGGCGCCGCCTATTGCACCGACGATATGATCGTAGCCCGGTGCGATATCTGTGACCAGCGGACCGAGGACATAGAACGGGGCGCCGTCGCACAGAGTTTTCTGAATGCGCATGTTCGCCGGGACGTCATTCAGCGGTACATGTCCGGGGCCTTCCACCATTGATTGTACGCCTGCTGCGCGGCATCTTTTCACCAGCCTTCCGAGGGTCATAAGTTCAGAAAGCTGTGCTGCGTCCGTGGCGTCATGTATGCATCCCGGCCTGAAGCCGTCCCCGAGCGACAATGTGACCTCATACTTCTTCGCCAATTCCAAAAGATAATCGAAATTCTCGTACAGCGGATTTTCTCTGTCATTATGAAGTATCCATGCGGTGAGGAAAGAACCGCCGCGTGATACGACATCGGTCTTCCTTCCCGAACCTCTCAGCCATCTGACGCTTTCCTTGGTTATTCCGCAGTGGACCGTCATGAAATCAACGCCGTCCTTCGCATGTGTCTCAAAACCGCTGAACAGATCGTCCTCGGTCATATCGACGATGGCGTTCCTTCTGGCCGCGGTGAGACCTGTCTGATATATCGGTACAGTACCGACGATGACATTGCATTTCGATATGATGGTCCTTCTGATGATATCGATGTCGCCGCCCGTGCTGAGGTCCATGAGAGCGTCCGCACCGTACCGCAGAGCGACGGACAGTTTTTCCAGTTCGGTATCGACGGACGGCATATCTCTCGATGTTCCTATGTTGACGTTGACCTTCACGGACATACCTTCGCCTATTGCGCACGGTACGGGATCATGTATAGGATTGCAAGGAATGACTATGCGGCCGGACGCGACACCGTTCCTGACGAACTCCTCGCTGACGCCCTCTTTCTTTGCAGCGTTCGTGATAAGAGGTGTGACACCGTTCCTGGCCTGTTCCATTATGCTTTTCATCTGCCCTCCTAAAGTGCGGTTCGTATTTAGTATTACTTGACCCGCCCGGTCGATGCCTTAATTCACGCGCGTGTATGCGCACGCGTAAGCATGCGCATGCGTGCAAAGTATTATAAAGGGGAAGGCCATAGCCAGACCAATCAGCCAGTCAGATAGAGATAGGCGAGGGGTGGGGAAATATGAGCGGGGACAACGGACAGGGTAACTACGGTGCGGACGGAATTGTCGTTTTAGAGGGTCTTGAGGCGGTAAAGAAACGCCCCGGGATGTATATCGGAAGCACCGATTCGCGAGGATTGCATCATTTAGTTTACGAAGTGGTCGACAACAGCATCGACGAGGCAATGGCGGGATATGCGACACTCATAACCGTCCGGATAAACACGGACGGATCGGTCACGGTCATAGATGACGGCCGCGGAATACCGACGGGAATGCATGAGAAAGGAAAATCTGCGTTGGAACTCGTGATGACGCATCTCCACGCGGGCGGAAAGTTCGATCACAACAGTTACAAGGTCTCCGGAGGTCTGCACGGCGTAGGCGTTTCAGTGGTGAACGCGCTGTCATCCAAGCTGATAGCTGTTGTGGACCGGGAAGGCAAACAGTTCAGGCAGACGTACTCGCGCGGCATACCCGACGGGGCCATGGAAGTAGTGGGCGACTCGGACAAGACCGGGACCGCCATAACATTCTATCCCGATAAGAACGTATTTGAAACGACCGAGTTCGATTATGACGTGTTACAGATAAGATTCAGGAACCAGGCCTTCCTGAACAGGAACGTTGCGATATTTTTCGAGGACATGAAGACCGGAAGGTCGGAGGAGTTCCATTACGAGGGCGGCGTTTCCGAATTTGTATCGTTCCTTAACAAAAATAAGTCGCCGATACACCCGAAGCCGATATACATAAGCGGAGAGAGCGCCGGCATTGATGTTGAGATAGCGCTGCAATACACGGACGGCTACAACGAGATGATAAATGCCTTCGTGAACACCATAAGCACACCGGACGGCGGCACGCACATGGCCGGGTTCAGAACTGCGCTCACAAGAACAATAAATGATTACGCAAAATCGCACAACTTCCTGAAGGAAGGGGAGCCGCTCTCCGGAGAGGATGTGAGAGAAGGTCTTACCGCGATATTAAGCATCAAAGTACCGGAGCCGCAGTTCGAGGGACAGACAAAGTCGAAACTCGGGAACAGCGAGGCACAGGGCGCCGTATCATCAGTAATGGGCGAAAAACTTGCAGAATTTCTGATCGAGAATCCGAAGACCGCGGAGATCATAGTCAAAAAATCAATCTTCGCGGCACAGGTACGAGAAGCGGCAAGGAAAGCGAAGGAACTGACGAGGAGAAAGAATGTCCTCGAAGGAACAAGCCTTCCGGGGAAACTGGCGGACTGCACCGAACGCGACCCGGCGAAATCAGAGTTATACATTGTGGAAGGAGAATCAGCAGGCGGAAGCGCCAAACAGGGAAGGGACAGGATGTTCCAGGCGATCCTTCCGTTACGCGGTAAGATACTGAATGTCGAGAAGGCGAGGCCCGATAAGATACTTCAGAGCGAAGAGATAAAGAATCTGGTGATAGCAATAGGCGGAAGCATCGGCAATGATTTCGACCTTTCCAAGGTGAGATACCACAACATCGTGATAATGACGGATGCGGACGTGGACGGTGCTCACATAAGCACGCTTCTTTTAACATTATTCTTCAGGCAGATGAAACCTCTGATAGAAGCCGGTTATGTGTATCTCGCAATGCCTCCGCTGTACCGTGTGTACAAAGGGAAGAAGGAAAAGTACGTTTACAACGACGTCGAACTCGCAAAGGCGCTGGAGGAACTCGGACAGGGTGCACAGACAACGAGATACAAAGGTCTCGGAGAAATGGACCCGAAACAGTTATGGGAGACCACCATGGACCCTGAGACGCGCGTGATGAAACAGGTGATGATCGAAGATGCCATGTTAGCTGACGAACTGTTCACAATGCTCATGGGCGACGCGGTCGAACCGCGCAGGGACTTCATAATCGCGCATGCGCACGAAGTGATCAATCTGGATGTGTGATACCATGAGCGATAACAATGACAAGATCGTACCGAAGGTGGTATCGCAGAGCATTGAAAAAGAGATGCAGAGATCGTATATCGATTACGCGATGTCCGTTATCGTCGGACGTGCGTTGCCGGATGTCCGCGACGGACTGAAACCCGTTCACAGGAAGATCCTGTACGCGATGTATGACATGGGCCTGACGCACACACGTTCACACAAAAAATCAGCGAGAGTGGTGGGAGAGGTATTGGGTAAATACCATCCGCACGGTGATTCCGCAGCATACGAATCTATGGTAAGGATGGCGCAGCCGTTCTCGTTACGGTATCCGTTAGTGGACGGCCAGGGGAACTTCGGTTCCGTCGACGGTGATTCCGCTGCCGCAATGCGTTACACCGAAGTGAAATTATCAAAGATATCCGCCGATCTGCTGGCAGACCTTGATAAAGACACTGTTGATTTCGTCGACAACTTCGACGGCTCGTTAAAGGAACCGTCAGTGCTTCCGGCAAAGTTCCCTAACCTTCTCGTCAACGGTTCCGACGGTATCGCCGTCGGTATGGCAACGAAGATGCCTCCTCACAATCTGTCGGAGGTCGTGGACGCATTGATCTATACGATAGAAAACCCCGCAGCAGAAGTGAGCGATCTGATGGAGTTCATAAAAGGCCCGGACTTCCCGACGGGAGGCACGATATACGGTGTTTCAGGGATAATATCGGCATATATGACGGGCCGCGGAAAGGTGAAGATACGCGCGAACACGCACATTGAGACCTCACCGTCAGGAAAATCGAAGATAATCGTCGATGAGATACCGTATCAAGTGAACAAGGCGCTGCTGATCGAGGAGATCGCAGAACGTGTCAAGAATAAGGAACTCGAAGGGATAACGGACCTGCGCGATGAATCCGACCGCAACGGAATGCGCATTGTCATAGAATTGCACAGGGACGCGATCGAGAATGTTGTTCTCGAGAACCTGTATAAACAAACAAGAATGGAGCAGACGTTCGGTATAATCAATCTCGCACTTGTAGATAACAAACCGGTGACGTTGGGTCTCAGGGACATGTTGTCACACTATCTGGCTCATAGAAAAACAGTGATAACGAGAAGGACACAATATGATCTGGACCAGGCGGCGAAAAGACACCATATACTCGAAGGGCTCATGAAAGCGCTGAACATGCTCGATCAGACGTTAGCGCTGATACGGGCATCCAAGGACGGAGAGGAGGCCAAAGAAGGGCTGATAGCGCTTCTTACGATAACGGATATTCAGGCCAAGGCGATATTGGACCTAAGATTACAGAAGCTGACCGGCCTGGAGATAAACGACCTGAAGAAAGAATATGAGGACATAATCGTACTGATGGCGGACCTTCGTGATATTTTAGCGACCGACTCACGCGTGATGACAATAATCAAAACGGAACTCAAAGAGATGAAAGAGACGCACGGTGATGAAAGACGAACGATAATAGATCCGAACGCCATAGACACCGATGAAGAGGACCTGATACCGAGAGAGGATGTCGTCATCACGATAACAGGTGACAATTACATCAAACGGATACCGCTGAGCACATACAAACAACAGGGGCGCGGCGGAGTAGGATTAATAGGGATGCAGACGAAGGAAGAAGATCACGTTGTGAATCTTTTCATTACGTCAACGCATGATTACGTGATGTTCATAACCAACAAAGGCCGTCTGCATTGGCTCAAGGGATACAAGATCCCGGAGGGAAGCAGGCAGTCCAAGGGAAAACCGATAGTGAACATGCTGTCCGACCTCGAGGAAGGCGAGAAGGTGATGCACACGATATGCGTCAGCGACTTCCCGGACGATAAGTTCATGGCCTTCTGTACCAGGAACGGACTGATAAAGAAGACATGCCTGAGCGCTTACAAGAATGTCCGCGCAAAAGGGATCAAAGCGATAAAACTGGAAGACGATGACGAACTCGTAGAAACGCATATAACCACCGGCGACGCAGAGATAATAATCGCGACCAAAGGGGGCCAGGCGTGCAGGTTCAACGAATCCGATGTAAGACCGACGGGCCGCGACACGATGGGCGTGAAAGGGATGACACTGAACAAAGGCGATTCCGTCGTTGCAATGGCGTCCGTACGCCCGGAGGACATGCTTCTCACGGTAACTGAAAAAGGATTCGGCAAGATATCGTCGGTCGACGACTACAGGAAGACGCGCCGCGGAGGGAAAGGCGTCATAACAATAAAGACCGGCGGCCGTAACGGCGACGTTGTCGCTGTAAGAACGGTCAAAGCGACCGATGAGCTGATGATCACAAGCAAGAACGGAAAGATAATAAGGATAAAAGTAGCGGACATACGTGTCACGGGACGTAACGCAATGGGCGTTAAGGTTATGAATCTGCACGAAGGTGACCTTGTCATGGCACTGGAACCTGTTGTCGGCGGGACCGCCGAGCAGGAACGGCCGGACGCAAAGGAAACACAGTGAGATGCAGGGAAGAACGAAGATACTGTTCGTTTCGATAGTGGCGGCGATATTCATCATCGCAGCAGCCTTCGTGCTGCTTATGGTCACGGACCCGTCGATCATCGAAGATGAGGACAGGATGTTCACGCTCGTGTCGGCGTTCGTTGCGGTGTTCGTGATACTGAATCTGATACTGTTATTCATAGGGTGGCGCGAGACCCGCACTGCTAAGGACGTCACTGCAAAGAACTGTGTCTCATGCGGAACGAAGATAGATCAGAATGCTAAAGTATGCACGAAATGCCGCGCCATGCAGCCGCTGATACTGAACGAAAGCGTTTATTTGGATCCGAAGGTCCAGAACGACAGGACGATAAGACCAAAGAAGTGATCATATGAA
>JAIRJQ010000095.1 GCA_031260545.1 Methanomassiliicoccaceae archaeon
GCTGGTGTCAGACCTGAAGATATCAGAACATTGGACGATATACGAAAATTGCCGATGATGGTGAAGACGGACCTCCGCGACAACTATCCTGATAAACTGCTTGTAAGACCGCAGTCCGAGATAATCAGATATCACGTCTCCTCGGGAACGACAGGAAAACCGACCGTTGTCGGATATACAAAAAATGACATTGAGAATTGGTCCGAATCGCTTGCGCGCGCATTTACGTCATCCGGCCTTGATGAGAACGACGTTATGCAGATAAGCAACGGATACGGCCTTTTTACCGGAGGATTGGGGAAACACTACGGCGCAGAGAAGATCGGCGCCACAGTGCTGCCGGCGAGCACCGGCAACACGGCAAGGCAGATCGAGCTGATGAGGGACCTTCCGGTAACGGCTATCGCATGCACACCGTCATACATGTTCCATATCTCGGACACATGCGACAGCATGGGCATCAACATCCGCAAGGATACGAAACTTCGCGTCGGGATACTCGGAGCGGAACCGTGGTCCGAAAGTATGCGTAAAAAGTTACAGGAGCGTACCGGAATTCTCGCGCAGAATTGCTACGGCACAAGCGAATTATCAGGGCCGATGTTCACCGAATGCGTTGAACAGAAAGGCATACACGTCTGGCAGGACCTTTGTTTGATGGAGATACTTGATGATGAAGGAGAACCGTGCGCCGACGGCGAACGCGGGGAGATGGTCATCACGATGTTGCAGAAGGAGGCGTTCCCGTTAATAAGATACCGCATCGGCGACATAAGCGCATTGGAGTGGGAGAAATGCGCATGCGGCAGAACTCACCCAAGATTGCAGAGGCTCACCGGAAGGACGGACGATATGCTCATAATACGCGGCATCAACGTATTCCCGTCGCAGATCGAGGACGTCATAGGAGAGATGAGATTTTTATCGCCGTTCTATCACATAACCGTTGATGCGAAAAATTATATGGACTCTTTACTGATAGAAGTGGAGATCGCAGACCAGGCGTTGACCGATGATATGATCAAACTGGAAAAGATGAAGAGAGAGTTCGACCGCAGATTGAAAGATGTATTGAACATAAAAGCGGACATCAAACTCACGCTTCCGGGTTCCATGCCCCGTTCCGAAGGAAGGGCGAAGCATGTCACGGACCTGCGAAAATACGAGTGACCCTACGCTCCCGATCTGTGATAAAAATAAACATATCATGCCCGATCGGAACAAATATCTATAAATTGACCGTCACTTTAGAACAAATATCTATAAATTGACCGTCACTTTAGAACAAAGATATTTATTCATATAAAAATATCAAGTATTGTGTTCGAAAGAAATGCAAAAACGGAGTTGGAGAGATGGGCCTCGAAAACGAATCGCAAACCATTGATACTGAGGGGTTCGCGTCAGGTGGGGAAGACAACGCTTGTTGATAATTTTTCGAAAAATTTTGACAATTATCTATATCTGAACTTAGAAAAGAATCCGAGTTTGATACCTTTGTTTGAAAAAGAACAGGAGATCTATGACCTCATAACGAATCTCTTCTTTTTTTGCGGCATTAGAAAGAAACAAGGCAGAACACTCATCTTCATTGATGAAATTCAGAACTCTGGAACGGCGATCATGAAACTTCGTTATTTCTACGAGGCAAAGATGCCGGATCTGTATGTGATCGCCGCAGGTTCATTACTGGAATCACTGAAGAACAAAAATATCTCATTTCCAGTAGGACGTGTGGAATATTTAGCGATCCGCCCGTGTGTATTCAATGAATTCCTGCGTGCTGTCGGTGAAGAATTATTGGAGGAGGCCTTATTGAATTGCAGGATACCGGAGGTATTGCATACAAGGGTCATGAATCTGTTCAATACGTTCGCACTTATAGGTGGTATGCCCGAGATCGTTGCGAATTATGCTGCAAACAAGGATTATGTAGGCCTTAACGACATTTATGAAACACTATTGGCGAGTTATCGTGACGACATTGAAAGGTATGCCAAGACCGACACCATACATCAGGTCATTCGTTTCATTCTGCAATCCGGATGGAATCTCGCCGCTGAACGTATAACGCTGGGGAGCTTTGCAGGATCATCTTATAAATCGCGTGAGATAAGTGAAGGTTTCCGGGCATTGGAAAAGGCATTCATATCAGAGCTCTGCCATCCCACTACTGACACGCTTGTACCCATATTAAAGGACATGAAACGGTCGCCGAAGCTTCTGTGGCTTGATACAGGGTTGGTAAATTACGTCGCAGATGTTCAGAAGGAAGTGCTCGGGGCGTCGGATATCATGAACGCTTGGCGCGGAAAAATTGCAGAACACATTGTTGCGCAAGAGTTACTTGCAATGGACAGCCGTGTTTCTAATCAGCGGAATTTTTGGGTGCGGGAAGAAAAGGGCTCTGACGCGGAGGTCGATTTTGTGCTGCAGTATGACGGTAAGGTCATACCAATAGAAGTGAAATCGGGAAATAAAGCTAAGTTACATTCTCTGCATCTGTTCATGGACAGGGTACCGCATGACATCGCCGTGAGAGTGTGGTCGCAACCGTTCTCGATAGATGAGGTCACAACACGCGATGGTAAAAAATTCAGGCTCGCCAACATACCATTCTACTATGTCGGAAGGATCGAAGAAATATTGAAAAATATGTAATATTGCAACTGCGTTCCGTAACATAAATAAAGAAAAAATTAGGCTTGACGCCTAATGTTTTTTATCCCGGGTGTCACAGTTTGTATCCGTCCCACTCCGGGTGCTCCTTCTTCACCTTCGGTTTCTGCTCGAATCCGTCCATGTATTACCCGTCCAGCGCCAGGTCCTTTTCTTTCGGCCTCTCTTTATCTTCGTTGCCGTCCTCTCCTTCGCCCTTTGCGGGTTTGAGGTAGCATGTCAGTACCAGGACCACTATCGATATAGGCAGGGCAAGGATCAGCGGGTCCACATAGATTATCTGGCCCGAGACCAGCGGCAGAACGCCCGGAGCAAGAATTCCTCCTATTCCTTCGCAGACGAAAAGCGCCCAGACGAACCATATCATGGAACCGACGATTATACTGAGCTTGGCGGCAAGCATATTGGGTTTCTTTGCGAACACCGCGTGCCCGTACGCCGGAAGTATGGCCGCTGCCGTGAGGCCCATGAACATTGAGGTTGCTTTTGCGATTATGCTTGGCGGCATAAGGTACGCAAGAATGATCACAACGACCATCATCGCCACCGTGGCGATACGCGTGACCTTGATCGAAGGTTTCGTGATCTGCTTGTTCTTGAATTTTTTCTCCGTTTCCGACCACAGGTCGTATCCTGCGGCAGCGCCCATTGTATGGAGCAGTGCGCACATGGTGGACGTTGCAGCGCATATCAGCGCGAACACGAATATCACAATGAACAGTTCGCCCGTGGTTCCCATGCTTCCGAATATGTCGTTGACGAACGTCGGTATCACAAGATCGAGATTGAATTTCCCATTGATCTTAGTTATGTGATCCATCGCATTCAGGCCGTAAGTTTCAGCGAAGTACAGGTTGGTCAGTGCGCCGACGGTGTATGCGGTGCCGACTATGACGATCATGAATATGGCGCCGATCCATAACGACTTGTTCAGAGTCTTCGTGTCTTTAGCGGTCATGAACCTGGCGGCGAGCTGCGGCTGCGCAAGCGCGCCTATGCCCACGCCCAACAATATAGTGGATACCAAGAACCACCATGCGTTCGATCCGAATTCGGGGAACGATGCCCATCCGGTTATACCTTGCATATTGCCCGGTGTTTTCAATGGGTCATATGCCATTCCCGGTTTGTCCCACAGGCCGTC
>JAIRJQ010000008.1 GCA_031260545.1 Methanomassiliicoccaceae archaeon
AAGGCGATAGACGGGTGCTACAGCACAAAACCGACGGACACAGCGTTCATGATACGCGATCTGTTCTTTAACGCACATTTCGTGCACAGCCACATAGCGCACTTCTACGCATTGGCGTCACCAGACTTCGTGCTGGGGCCGGCACACCCGGCGGCAACGAGGAACGTTCTCGGTGTCGTTGGTGCAGTAGGTCTCGAGCTCGGAGGCGCAGTACTGAAAACACGTGCACAGGCACAGAAGATACAGGCAATGATCGGCGGAAAAGCAACGCACCCTGTGATGGGCGTTCCCGGCGGCGTATCGATAGGCATAAGCAAGGAAGGCCAGAAAGAGATAATCGAAATGGCCGAGAATTTGGTTGCCTTCTCGAAGACATCGCTGCAGGTGTTCACTGACATCGTGTTAAAGAACAAAGATTACGTGGATATCATCGCTAACCCCGATCTCTACCACCACGAGACGTACTACATGGGTATGGTCAACAAGAACAACATGGTGGAGTTCCATGACGGCCCGATAAGAGTGGTTGACCAGAAAGGAAAGGAATTTGCGAAGTACAATGCCATAGACTATCTTGATAACATTGCTGAAGCAGTTGAACCGTGGTCGTACGAGAAGTTCCCGTATCTGAAAAAGATAGGATACAAGGGACTTGTCGACGGACCGGACAGCGGAATGTACCGTGCGACACCATTGTCAAGGCTGAATGCAGGCGAAGGGTTCACGACACCGTACGCTCAGGAGAAGTATCTCGAATACAAGGGATTCTTCAAGGATCTCGGGATAACAGGACCGATACACTTCACGCTGGCGACACACTGGGCTCGAATACTTGAGATGATCTACGCTGCAGAACGCTGCTTGGAGAACGCGTCCAACAAGGACCTCTGCACCGGCGACATCAAGCAGAAGGGACTCACACCGGGAGGCCGCGGAGTAGGTTGCGTGGAGGCACCGAGAGGAACGCTCACCCACGACTACGTATGTGACGAGAACGGTATCGTAACGGCATGTAACATGGTCGTCGGAACGACGAACAACAACGGTCCGATGAACATGTCCGTCGCGAAAGTTGCGAAAGCCCTGATCAAGAACTTCGAAGTTTCTCCGGGGTTACTGAACATGGCAGAGATGGCGTTCCGTGCATACGACCCGTGCAACTCCTGTGCAACGCACAGCTTACCGGGACAGATGCCGCTGAACATAACCATCAGAAATGCTGACGGTTCCGTGCACGACGTTGTGAAACGCTAAACAAAAAAGAGGGGCAAAACCCCTCCTTTTATTATTATTTTTCATTCCTTACAATATTTTGAACGTTCCTTGCCTTTGACGATGATATCTTTCCTTTTGCCTAAGCATATGCCGTCCAGAAGGAAGATCTGAGCGTCGTCGATGTCGATCATGCCTGAGTTCATCAGCGGCCCGAGGAAGCCCTCTTCCGCAACGTTTACGGGCGATCCGCCGAGAAGGCGGTTGAAGGACGGCATCATGATCATTTCGCCGGGACGCTGAAGGTAATTGCTCTGCGTATCGTTGAACGGTGCTCTGAACCAGCACGGTTCCGTCGTTCTTTTTCCTATGCCGTCCCTGAACATCACGTTGGGATGGTTATGCGCCGTTATTAACGTCCTCGAAGACATCACATCCGCCGACGGCCATGTGTGCCCATGCACCAGACCGACGTCTCCGATCTTCATGCCCGAAGCGGGCAATATGTTCACATGCTTGGGTAAGAATTCATCTATCTGGGTATCATGATTTCCGATCACCACATCAACGATCTCAAAACGTTCAAGCATGGCCTGAAAGAAATCCGGTATCTCACGAAATTCCTGTTTTGTTGAACCGGGAACAGAATCTTTGACATCACCGAGCACCACAAGTCTTGTTGCGTCATCTGAGATGCTGAGAAGCTCATCCCTCATTATCGGGGTCCTTGACGGAAGATGGAACCCTTTGCTTCCTAAATGACTTTCAACGCCTATGTGCAGATCCGCAACAACTATCGTATTTCCGATGCGCAGCGCCGGATGGCCGTGTATCGGTTGTATATTCAATCGAACACACCCGGGTCATCCTTTCAGGTGGTCCTTCAGGACCTCCGGTATCTTTTCAATGACATCCGTAGCTATCATTCCGTACGAGTATTCGTCGAACGCTTTCTCGCCGGCAGATCCGCATATGTACGCGCCCAGACAGGAAGCGTCAAAGATCTCCATGCCTTTGGACAAAAGGGCTGCGACCACGCCCGCCAGTACATCGCCGGTCCCTCCGACGGTCATAGCCGGACTCCCGGTGTTATTTATTTTCTTTTTATCACCGTGCACAATAACATCGGTCCGTCCCTTCAGCAGGATCGCGACATTCTTCTTTTTGGACACTTCCATAAGGTCGCAGCTTGCCAGCGCAAATCCCGAGACCCGTTCGAACTCAGCTTTATGCGGCGTTATCACAATATCCCGTCTGAGGACGGCCACCTGCGCTATCGCAGTTATCGCGTCCGCATCGACCACCATCGGTTTATCGCACTTGAACACAAAGTCACGCACCGCCGCCATTGTTTTGTCCGATGTCCCCAATCCCGGGCCGATGAGCACCGCATCCGCTTGTTTAGTGAGTTCAAGAAGCCCTTTGACATCCTCTTCCAGGAGGACATCATCTGATAATTGGTGCATAACGAATGTCGGAGTGAGGGACGCTATCGGAAGATACGTGCTCTTAGGTGTCGCTATGTGGACCATGTCGATGCCAGTCCTGTACGCTGCCATCGCGGACATCGCCGGCGCACCGAAGAATTCTCCTCCTCCGATCACAAGCAACCGGCCGTTCTCTCCTTTATGAGAGTCTTCTTCAGGCAGAGGATAACGCAACATGTCTCCCGGTCCGACAGTGTATCTCGCATCTTTCGGAATGCCGATGTCTGCGATAATTATCTTTCCGCAATTCTCTTCCGTCATTCCTTTTTTCATATCATGGAACGTCACCGTTGCATCGGGAGTGACATGTTCCTTTGTTCCGAAACCCGTCGGGACATCAGCTGCGACGATAGCGCCCTTGAATCCTTTCAGCTTTTTCAGATAATCCTTAAGGACGGCATCCAGCGGCGGTTTGAAACCGAGCCCCAGCGCACAGTCCACAATAACGTTATATTGATCAAGAGAAGCATCAGAGAACATCATCGGCCTCTTGTCAAGCGCATTATAATGATGTTTCGCCGCACCCGTCCTTATCTCTTCAGGAGGGTACAATAATGCAACGTTAGCTTTCTTACCGAAATGTTTCGCACATGCGAAACCGTCACCGCCGTTGTTGCCCACCCCGCACACGATAAGTATTCTCTTTCCTTTGTGTTCCTTATTCAGAAAATTGAACAGCGCAGCACCTGCGTTGCTCATCAGCGTGTCGATGGACACGCCGAGCGCCTCGCAGTTCACGTCTATTATCTTCGCTTCTAAAGGAGTTATCATGTCAGATAATCAGCAGGTAATTATTAAAACAATACGATGTAGAGCCCGTATTAACAATCGAGGGTCAGTTTTCTGTCACTGATTATCGATAAGGCACTGTCCGACCTTAACTAAAAGCTCAGACTTTTTCATCTTACCTTTTTCAACGCGTACACAGCCGCGTTTTGCCTGCCAGTTCGCAGGATATGCGGCATTATCGAATATTTCATATTCGAGATCAAGTATCGCGGCCGCTTTTGCAATTATGTCCAAACTCGGTTCTTTGACGCACAACTCTTTGGGAACTCTGCGGCCGCTGGAACGTTTGCGGCCCAGCTCAAAATATTCCGGCCACAGCACGATCGCATTATCCTTGTCATATGTCATGATATCGAAGATAAATGAAATGGTTTTTATCACAGAAGGACCGCGTTGATCGCTCCGTCCTGACCAGGCCTTGATGTTATGATGGCATCTCCGAGTTCCGTCTTGATCGTTGCGCCTTTGTTTACGATGCTGCGCTGAACGTAGTTCGGATCTGCAGGATTTGTCTTGACGCCGAGGATCTTTAATTTTGTCACAGTGTTCTTCTTTTTATCGACAACGTTCGCATATTCCGCCACGAGCATCCTTACTTTCAGACCTCCGCCTGCGGTGCGGTACTTCTTGAGGCTCTGTGCACCTATCTTGGTGAACTGCTTCTCAGTGCCTATCTCGAATCTTCTTTTTCCCTTGCTGGAGATCAACCGTCCTCCGGTCGGTTTTCTCCTTGATTTACCCTGCCAAAGCGCCATAGTATTCCAACGAGCAAAGACGGGTTCTCTATTTAAAACTTTTTCAGCATTCCTTATAAAACATCGCTGAACGCGTGTGCGTATCGTATTAAATACGCGAACAACCCCTTTTATAAATATACAACCTATACAGGGTTGTCAATCGAACGCGGGGATGCATTCAGATGAGGCTGATAAGGGCTAGGATCAAAGGATATAAGAGCATAAAGGATACAGGTTATTTCGACATTGAAAGGACAAAAACGATCTTTGTCGGACCGAACGAGGCAGGAAAGACAGCGATATTCCAGGCGCTCCAGCGCCTTAACCCGCCGTCCGGTATCATGCCGTTCAATCCTCTCAGGGATTACCCTCGTTCGGATTACGACCGGGATATTGCAAGAGGAGGGATAGACCCTGCAGCGTTCACGGTCGTTGAATGCCACTTTGCTCTGGAACCTTCTGATGCCGCTTTACTGCCGAAGGGTTTCGGGAATGCGACATATGTCGTGGGACGAAGACTTGACAACTCAAGCTGGCACAGGATAGACGGAGGCCCCAAACAATTAATGTTCTCCGACCTGGAAAATGATCTGGACAGATTCAGCTCCCA
This sequence comes from Methanomassiliicoccaceae archaeon, assembly GCA_031260545.1. Taxonomy (GTDB): domain Archaea; phylum Thermoplasmatota; class Thermoplasmata; order Methanomassiliicoccales; family Methanomethylophilaceae; genus Methanomicula. Next base: position 4,836 of record JAIRJQ010000008.1, read on the forward strand.
CATTGATAAAAATTTCAAAAAGGAGAACCCCGCTGCCCCCGCTGACGACGATCCGAGCAATGAACTGCTCGACATCCTCGGTCTGATGGGCGAAGACGACAGAATAGACGGGGACCTTTCCAAACGATTGCTGTCATGGATGAAATCCAATCTAGTGTACGTGGATGAAGGGAGCGCAGAGGAAGAAAGATACAAACGTTTGAAGGAACACCTTTTGAACGTTGAATTGAGTGACAAATCATTAAAAATATGCCGTTCGCTGATGCCGAAGTTCGTCCTTTACAGCAATTATCTGAAAGTAAGGCCAACAATACATCTCGGAAAGATGGCAGAAAGAATTGAAAAGGACATGATCGAGGATCCGATATACGATTACGGGAACAAATGCTTCCTTAAGTTCTTGGGATTCACGGCAAAGGACCTATCCATGACGGGCGAGATAAGCAAGGCGGACATACAGTCGGACGAAGAACTGAGAGAGTACATGGACCGTCTGGACGACAGGAAGTACAGACTGAACGCAGCAAGCATAAGGCTCACGGAAGAGATAACGAACATATGGAACCCGCGCCCGGACAGGCCGGAAGCAAGCAAGTTAGAGATAGATGTGGACGGCCAGTATCTCAAGGTCGTGGTGAAAGATGAGCTTGGTGTATCCGTGGAACTTGATCAGAGGTCGGAAGGGTTCCAGTGGACATTCTCGTTCCTGGTGGTATTCTTCGCGGAGGCCGATTCCAAGCACGATAACAGCATCCTCCTGCTGGATGAGCCCGGCACAAGTCTGCACGCATTAAAGCAGGCGGAGTTCAGGAACACCGTGTCAAAGCTGAGCGAAAAGAATCAAACGCTATTTTCAACGCATTCGCCGTTCATGATAGGCTCGAATGAGATCGAACGCGTACGGGTAGTGGAACTCACGAACCGCGAAGCAGGAACGATCGTGTGCACACCCGATACCGCGACAGATTACGCCGCTTTGTTACCGGTGCAGGAGGCATTGGGATTCGACATCGCACAGAGCATGTTCTCGAACGGAAAGAACCTGATACTTGAAAATATCCCCGATTACTGGTACATAGAAACAATAGCGGACATGATGAGGACCGCGGGCGTTCCGTCATTGGACAAAGACATCTCAATAATGCCCGTCTCGTCAACAGGAAAGATAGCATATTTCGCAACGATAATGCACGCCAAGAAATTGCATGTCACAGCTATTTCTGATTCATTGTCTGAAGCGCACAAAAAAGATCAGGACAGACTTATCAATGCGGTAGGCGCAAGACATGTGCTGAGGTCCCGTGATTTCGTGGATCAGGATATAACGATGCCCACGATCGAAGATCTCTTCAGGGAGACGCTCGCAAAGGCCGCCGTATCGGAACTGGGATGGGACATCATGCAGTACGTATCGTCAATGCAGACCACACCAATACTAAGGATATTCGACGACCGCATGGGCAACGAGTATTCAAGAACGAAGCTGGCGAAAGCGTTCATGAACTGGGCCAGCCGCAGGAATGACGGATTTTCGTCATTCACAGCGGACGAACAAAAAAGGCTAAAGCATCTGATCAACGAGATAAACGCGTCATTCAAATGAGCTCAAAGCATAAGCAGCTCAGCCGTCGCTTTCCCGTTCTCCACGACCAGTAGCGCAGCGAATCCTTCTTTGGCGGCACCGGGGTTAAGGAACAATGTCCCGTTGCTCTCTTTCATTCCGCGCTCTTCATGCACATGACCGGAGAGAACAACAAGCGGCCTGTATTTGTCGACGATGGCCTTTGTCGATTCGCTTCCGACCATCATTCCCGACGGTATCTTATCAAGGTGGCCGAACGCAGGAGCGTGCACCATCAATATCGTAACGTTCTCGCATATCGCATCCAGCGATGAAAATATCTCAGCTTCGCTTATTTCGAACGGAGTGTCGAATATCGTTGGATTCGAACCTCCGAGACCGGCGATCTTTATCCCGTCTATCGTAGCGGTACGGCCGTGCATATCCGTTGCAACTTTAGAGATCATCTGCGGAAAATTGCGGGGATCACAGTTCCCAGGTATGGCGTAGACCTTCCTTTTCAGTAATGAGATATAATCGACAGCAACGCTCATGGGCCCGAAGTTCGTAACGTCACCGAGTATGAGGATATTGTCGGCCTTATGTTTCTCCGCGGCCAGGTTCACAAGTTCTGCTGTCAAAGTTTTCGCATGGATGTCAGAGATGACTATCGATCTCATGAGAAATCGAACAGCAAACATATAGATTAAGCTTTCATCGCAAACACGTTCCTGAATCGAGTGTTAAGACATCCAGATGTTCGCGTTAATTGAAACTTATCATTTGTGAAAAGTGAATTCATAAGTGTGATTTTCCCAAGAAAATAATATGTCACTGTCCCAAGGCGTTCTTTGCATCCCTGTAGATCCTTTCGGTGGGATACATATCGACCGTTCCCGGTTCAAGGGTGACCATCTTCAATCCGGTCGATTCCGAGACGCGCTCAAATCCTTTCTCGAGCTCATCTCCTTTCGATCCTATCCCTGTATCTATCTTCACCATATGCGTGTACCCGAACAGATCGAACATCTCAGCGAGATTGGTTATGCCTAAGATATCAAAACCTTTGAGCATATCCATCTCTTTGGAGAATGACTCCCAGTTGTCGGCTATCGCCGGCGTGACGAACAGTCTCCCGGTATGCCGTTTCACTAACGTATAGTATTGAGAACAGCCTCCTACGGCAACACCGATGCAGTCATCGCATACTTTTTCCTCTCTGTCGCGGAAGACGAATACAGGAAAACTCAGTTTTTCCGATGCCCATTTGGAAACATCCCATCCCGCGTTGCCGCACATCCCGTAATACAGAGCGACGGAATTGAAACGGCTCTGATGTTGTTTCAGTTGCTCTTCAAGCGTTTCACGCAAAACTTTCGGCTGCGAATGCAGCCCAAGTTTATCCATTATGACGACGATGTTAAAGATATCCGGATCAATATCGACGAATCCGTTATCAAATTCCCATTCATCCACCGGAGTAAAAGGAATTCCCTTCAATTCCAATTTTTTTATCAGGCTACGCGACGGATCGTTGTCGACGACGTACACCTTCGCCTCTTTCTCATTATTAAGCGAATAAATGACCTCGTCCTCAAGTATAGGACATCCGATGATCCCCAGCGTTCCTTTGACCATGATACGGTAAATATATCAAAAGCATATAAACAACTCAGTATCATCTCTGAAAGCGCAGAAAAACAGGTAAAAAACCCAATGGTATGGCGTGAGGGGCGAGATTCGAACTCGCGGGTCCTTGCGGACAATAGATTAGCAGTCTATCGCCTTACCAGGCTGGGCCACCCCCACATTGGAATAATGGTGGGCTCGGCCGGATTTGAACCGGCGGCCTTTGCCGTGTGAAGGCAACGTCATAACCGCTAGACCACAAGCCCTTGATTCCGAGAAAGTATGATTAGATATTTAATCGTTCACTCATCCAGAAAATAAACTTTTTCGGCTGCAGGATGCGAAAGATTAACATCATATCGCTCTGTACGGGAACTGTTATGACAGACGGTGATACATACAAGGACGCGTCGAGCAATGCCGACACCGACAAGAGATTCGACGGCGCATTCAATTCAATTTTACATGTAGATAAAAAGGACTATCCGTGCTACGTCGGAGGCCTCAAAGTGGCATCAGGGAACGAGTACATTGTGAAAAGCCCTCTCGACGAGACCATTCAGTTCGGAAGGTTCCAGGAACCGGAGACAGACCTTCCGGACAGGGCAGCGGATGTTGCCGCGAATGCATTCGCATCATGGTCCAAAACAGATAATACAAAAAGAGCCAGCATATTCGAGAATGCACTTGAGACAATAAAAAAACAAAGATTCAGAATAGCGGCGGCGGTAACATTAAGCTCAGGGATGACACGTGACGATTCTATTTACGAAGCTGAACGGCTTATCGAAGTGATCGAAGAAGGGATCGAAAAGATAATGGAAGGCGTAAAAGGAAGGCCGATCGGGGTCTGGGCCGTAATATCAGAATACAATTCACCGCTTGCTGCGCCGATGAGCTATGCGGTATCGGCGATGCTTGCCGGAAATACGGTAATAATGATCCCTCCGAAAGAGTGTCCCTTCCCTTCGTATCTGCTGTACGACATATTCGTATCGGCGGGACTGCCGGACGGCGTGTTCAATCTGATATTCGACAGAAGAGGAAAAGCGACCGGGACGCTGATGGAGAATGAGAATATCAAAGGGATCGTTGCAACGGGAAGAGGCGACAGGTTCGAGGACATGATGTTCGCTGCCGTTGATGATTCTGTAAAAGTGATAAGCGAATTCAAAGGGATGAACCCTCTGCTCATTTACAGGCCGCAGTCAATGCAGGCCGCTGCCGATGCTGCGATCATGTCGGCATTCGGTTACAGCGGACAGAGGGTGGACTCATGCTCAAAAGTGATAATAACCGCCGGTGAACAAAGAACGTTCATTGATCATTTATTATTGGCGGCGAAGAAGATGGTCATCGGGGACCCGGCAGAGAAGGAAACATTCGCCGGTCCCGTAATATCCAGGGAGAGCATGGAAATGTTCCTGGAGCTCGTGAAAGGATCGAAAGATAACCTGGTGTTCGGCGGAAAGCAGATGATCAACGAAGTAACGGAAGCCGGTCATTACGTCATGCCGGCAATATTCGTCGGGCTGCCGGAGGACCACGTCCTGAACACAATGGACAACAGTCTTCCGATACTTTCAGTACAAACGGTCAACGATATTGACGAAGCGATAGAAATGGCCAACAGCTGCGAGTTCGGGTCAAGCATGGGAATAATATCCAAAGACGAGAGAATTATTGAAAGATTCTTAGGCGAAGCGAGTTCCGATGTTGTTTACGTCAACGGAACAAGCGATACCGTCGGCGTTGCGATAAGAGCGGATGTTACGGAATTCCTGAAGAAATGATCATATCCCTCTGATCCTCACATCTTTCACATACTCTTTGGCGATCTCCGCCATCTCTATCAGTTTATGATCTGGATAGGGATCTAGAACGGTCAAAGCATCGTCTATCGTCACCTTGTTCCTGAACTGATGTATACGATATCTTTTGGCGCCTTTGATATTCTCACAGATATTCCTGATATCGTCATCTTTGATGTAGATGGGTACCGCCGTGGTCCGGAATTCATGATCAACGCCGGAATCGAATATCACGCGTATGCTTTCCTTTATCTTCTCAATATCAACTTTCGTACCTGCGGACGCATCATATCTGGCATTCAGCGCGGCCTTCAGGTCCATCGCCACCATGTCCACAAGGCCCGCTCCGATGAGGTCGTCCAATTCGTCCGGGTACGAACCGTTGGTGTCTATCTTCACTTTAACACCAAGTGATCTAAGCTTCTTCAAAAAGACGCTGAGGTCTTTGTTGATAAGCGGTTCTCCTCCGGATACGACAACACCGTCAATGAAATCCGTGTTCTCGCTGATGTAATTGAGCACACGCTCCTCCTCTATCCTCTCAACGCCGTCCGCATTCGTTACGATGGCAGCGTTGTGGCAGTAAGGGCACCTGAAATTACAACCGGCAAGATATACCGTACAGGCGACCATCCCGTCCCAATCCAGCAGCGTCGTTTTGATGAATCCCGCTATCTTCACGATAACTGTATATCGGGAACATAATAAATCTATTTCCGAAGGCAACATTTTGTATATTGCCGTTTCAATCCATACCGGAGGCGATATCACGGCAAAGTTCAGGGTGAGATTTGTTCCGCAGGGCGTATATGCGGACGCAGATGAAGGCACTCTTATTTCCGATGCGGCGAAGGCCGCAGGTGTTAATATAAAATTACCATGCAACGGCAACGGAAGATGTGGCCGCTGCAACGTTGTGACGGTAAGGCCGAATATCACCGATCAGTGCAATATGTTCCGTGTGTTGGCATGCCAAACGCACATAGACGGCGACATGACCGTTGAGATACAATCTGACGATAATGACATAATCGCATCGAACGATCACCGGAAAATAATGATCGACGATCTGTCACCGGTCGTCACATCAAAGAAGAACAATTTCGGCCTTGCCGTTGATATCGGAACAACAACGGTGGCAGTATCGCTCGTTGATATGAACAAAGGGATCGACCTTTACTCTGCGGCCGGTTATAACGGCCAGGGCGTCCGGGGGGACGATGTTCTTTCGCGAATAGAGTATGCGCATGACAACGGGACCGAAGAGTTAAGGAGGCTCGTCGTCGAAACGATAAACGACCTGATTGATTCCTTTGAAGGAGAGATGTTCACGAAGGAAGACATAACTGCGGTATATATCTCAGGCAACACAACGATGACGCATCTGTTCCTCGGCATCGATCCGTCACCGATACGCGAACCGCCGTATGAACCGGTAATCAAAGAATCCGAGATAACAGGAAAGGAGAGCAGGCTCAATGTGAACAAGGATGCGAGAGTGATATGCATGCCGTCGCCTGCCGCATATGTCGGCGGAGACGTAACATCCGATATAATCAGTGCGGGCATGGATGCGAACGAAGAATTGTCACTTTTGATAGACGTAGGAACGAACGGCGAGGTCGCGCTGGGGAACAAGGACATAATGCTCCTGTGCTCGTCATCAGCGGGACCCGCATTCGAAGGCGGAAAGATGACGTCGGGCATGATGGCGAGGCCGGGCGCAATAGACAGCTTCAGGATAAATGACGATAGATTCGAATTTACGGTCATAGCGGGAAGCGGACCGAAAGGGATATGCGGATCCGGCCTCATTGACATACTGGCACAGTTGTTCATTAACGGTCACATCGACAAGAAGGGCAGGTTCACCGACAAAGTAAAAACAAGAACGATCGACGGAAGGAAACTGCTGACGATAACTGACGGCGTATACATAAGCGAGGACGATATCCGCAACGCGGTCATGACAAAAGCGGCGATCTATTCAGCATCGACGGCACTCATCCGGGGGCTAGGGGTGAACATGAGCGATATTCAGAACGTATACATCGCCGGCGGTTTCGGGAATTTCATAAACACAGAAAGTGCGATAACCATAGGCATGCTTCCCGATATACCGAGGGAAAGGTTCGTTTACTTGGGCAACGCGTCATTAGCAGGTGCAAAACATGCGCTGCTCTCGTCATCGGTAAGGAAAAGGATATCCGATGTTTTTGAAAGGATGACGTATGTCGATCTCAGTTCGGCCCCGGCATTCTCTGATGAATATATGTCAGCATTATTCATACCGCATACGGACCTTTCACAATTTCCAACGTACAAAAAATGAGATCAGCGGAATGACATCTCTTTCAGGATGATGTTCCTTATGTGCGCTCGAGTATCATCATTCACAGGGAACTTGAAATTCATGTACCTGCATTTCTGGTATCTCGCCCCGTCAATAAAAAAGTCATATCCAATGATGCATTCCGGGTAGCACGATCCCGGGTTAACGAGATTATCACATTTCCTCCCTTTTTTCATGCTCTTTAACATAACGTCAGGAAGCGGCAAAATATCGTCAATATATTTGCTCACATGATCCGCATATATGTGAACGTCCAGAACATCTCCGGATATTGTGAAACTCACCAATCCTCTTTTTGTTTTTGCGTTAGTATACGTTAATTTTAGGTATTCTTTTCCCGCTATCCTCAGATTATATTTCTTTTCAATGAGAATATTATCAATATCACAGATGAACGATCTGTTCATTTCATCGAGAGAAGATGCACATTCGTGGATGCCCATTGTTAACGAATGTTATTCATACAATAAAATGAGAACGGTGAACTTTAATATCCTGCGTTCATTAACATCGCAATGGACTGGAATTTTGCGACCACACTGATAGGCTCGTTACCGTATGATGATGCGAAGCTCGCATTGGATAAAGTAGTTGACGGCAGAGTAAGCATACCCGCATGGCCGCAGCTCCCCGCTTTGGGATATTCGGAAAGCATGTACGTGCAGACGGGATGTCATCTTCCAGGTATCGATATCGATGAGATAGGAAAGAAGATCACAGTGGACACGGACGCTTACGATCCGACGGAGATATACACCGCGATCTTGTCAGACGATCTCACATATTTCGGGCATCCGGAAAAGTATCACCGCGGTCTTTACGAATTCATCAAAAGAGATCTTTCACAATTCCCGGCGATAAAAGGTCAAGTTACCGGGCCGATAAGCGAAGGCCTTCAGATACTGGACAAGCACGGACGTTCCGTGATATATGATGAAGCGTATTCAGAAATAGTCAGAAAAACGGTAAATATGACGGCAAAATGGCAGATATCTGGTCTAAAGAAACTTAACAGCAATGTCATATTGTTCTTCGACGAGCCGTCGTTAACATTATTGGGAACGCCCTTTGCATCAATATCCAACGACCAGGCGGTGGAATGGATAAACGAGTCCATGGAAGGACTCGATTGCAAAAAAGCGATCCACTGCTGCGGCAACACGGATTGGGCAACGGTGCTGAGAACGAACATAGATATTCTGAGTTTTGATGCATACGCTTACGCACACACAATAGCGATGTTCCCCGAGGAGGTCTCAGCGTTCCTTGAAAGAGGAGGAGTATTATCATGGGGGATCGTACCAAGCACGGACGAGCTCATAGAATCCGAAACAGCAGAGAACCTTGCAAAAATGCTCAAGAAGAGCTTTGAATTGCTGACAAGCAAAGGTATAGACAAGATCCAGATACTCAAAGGCTCAATATTATCGCCGCAATGCGGTCTCGGCGGCATGGATGCGAAAAATGCGGACAAAGCATTGAATATGCTTAACGATGTCTCTGAAAGAATGAAAGGGCATTACAGGGTGGGCAAATGATAATCGCACTTGCGGGTAAAGGCGGTGTCGGAAAGAGCTCGATATCATCGCAGATCATCCTTCAATTATCCAAAAAGGGGGTTGTATTGGCGGTCGACGCCGATCCGAACACAAATCTCCCTGATAAACTCGGGATCCCGGTTGACGCGACGATAGGAGAGATAAGGAACAGGATAGTCAAAGATCCGGATTCGATACCCGGAGGGGTAAGCAAGCATGAGTACGTTGCGTTAGAGATACGGAAAGCAATGCATGAACACGATAACATCGACCTATTGGTGATGGGCAGGCCGGAAGGGGAAGGATGCTATTGTTTCATGAACAACGTGCTGAAAGAATGTTTCGACGGAATGATAAAAAAATATGAGTTCACTGTTGTCGACAATGAAGCGGGAATGGAACATCTTTCACGTAAGATATTACCGAAGGCGGATGTGCTTCTTCTTGTATCCGATCCGACAAAGATAGGCATAAGGACGGCGGCGCGTTTGTCCGCAGTTGCATCCGAAGTCGGAATGAAGGTGGGCAGAAGAATACTCGTTATAAACAACCTGCCCGGAGATCTTCCGCAAGAACTGACGGATGAGGCAAGAGCGAACGGATTTTCAGACGTCGTAGCAATAAGACATGATCCGCTGGTCTATTCGGCAGGATTGGAAGGTTCTTCGCTTAAGCTGCCTGATGATTCCGTCCTAAGCAAAGGAGTATCAGAGATCATTAAAATGATCATTTGAGGTCTCTGAGGAACTTCGGTATGTCGCGGGATTCGGTTGTACCAACGATCGTTCTTCGCTGAATGAGGTCCTGAAGCTTCGCAGACATTCTCGCAACTAATCCGGGAATAACGACGACACCGTCCGATCTAGAAAGGACACCGCTCTCTTTCATCGATTCAACGACATGTTCGGCGCTGAACTTTCCTGCCGAGTATGCGGTAAGAACAGACAACCCTTCGGTATCAACGATCTGTAACCACACCGGTATCTTGGATTTCTCGATGTCTGCGCGCACAGTGAAATAAGTTAACGAAAAGTTCGTTGTAAAGAACACAGGCGAATGTTCGTTCGGTTCCCCTCTAGGATACAATCCTTGTTTCACCTGTATCGGTACCTGAGGGTCAGTGTAAATATTCTGGCGCAGAGTGAATAACGGTAAAGCTTCGTAATTCTTCAGATCGTCAAATATCACAAGACTTCCGTACTTCATAGTAGATAACGAGGCAATGGCCACCGCATACTCTCCGGAACCGACACGATTCATTAACGGGTATCCAAGCTGTTTGAACTTCTTTTTGATGGCCGCGCGTCTTGCGATCGTTTGGCGTTCTATGCATTCCTTCAGGTTCATGGCGTCCATATCCAGAACAAGATCGCTTATGCCGGCCGCGTTCGCTTTTTCTACCAGTTCCACGAGTCTCTCCGGGTCGGCGTCGCGAAGCACAAGCGGGCACGAGTGTTTCTTCACGAGTTCCAACATCTTTTCTATGTTCCCGGACGTCGAACAATATATCAGCGGTCT
>JAIRJQ010000017.1 GCA_031260545.1 Methanomassiliicoccaceae archaeon
CGCGAAAGATCGATAGCTTCTTCGCGGTCGATCATACGTGCAACGAAGAAGGCGATACACGCGATCCATGTTCACGATGACCACGAGAACATATTGAATGACGCCGTTTCCGCATTCAATGAACTTTACGCGACGATACGCGACGAACCGGAAGTACTGTTCTCCGGACCTGTTGCGGATGCGATGATGGAACTGGCGGAAGCGTGCATACTGTCGTCGATAGTACTGGGAAAAGAAATTCCTTCTTATTCGTCGCTTAACATAACGCCGCAGGCGTGGGTGCTGGGATTGGCGGACTGTCTCGGAGAGATGAGAAGGATATTGCTGGACCGTCTTATGAACAATAAGATGAATGATGCCAAAGATATGTTCAGCAAGATGGAGGTCGTCTGCGATTCCGTCCTCTCATTCGATGTTCCCGATGCGATACTTCCGGTGAGAAGGAAACAGGATGTTGCCCGTTCCGTGATGGAACGTACCCGGACGGACATAACTAACGCTCTGCTGATGAACAGTGCGAATTTAAAATATTAAAAATAAAGGGGCGTATGCCCCGTTTGTTTTTCGTTCAGCGTCTTCCTTTCGGTTTTCCGACATTCTTCACCGGCTTACGAAGGACCCATATCGCGATTATGATGAGTACAACGAACAGTATCACCACAATGGCCTCCACCAATGTGTAGCTCTCCTGCCCCACGAAGAACTCCTTTTTATCATTCAGTCCCGGAACACTATCTCCCATGGGTCCGACGTCTCCTTCGAGATACATCGTGTGTGTACCGTTCGGCAGCGCTTCGGTCACCCAATCGTACGTCACGGCCTTTGTTTCTTTTGCGTTGACCGTGATATCCTGTTCGCTTTCTTCTATCACTTTACCGTCAACAACAAACCGGACGGCCATGTTGACGATGGTGCCTCCTGCGCTGTTGTCGATGGTCGCCGACAGCGTTATTGGTACTACGACTCTGAGAGGAGCGGTCTTTGTTACCAAGATGTCATCGTCACCGTCCTTGAATTTGAACTCCACGGTCAGCGTATATGATCCCGGACTGCTCGGTGCCGTTACCGAAAGCGTCGTTCCTTTTTCGTCGACAGATAACTGCGAGCTCGGTGATACTGATCCGACACTGACACCGTTGCCGTCCACCAGCTTTGCAGTGAAGGCCACCTCCTTGTCGTTCTTCAGATCCGTTGCGAATATTTTGTATTCGACCGCTTTACCGGTGCCGGTAAGGTATGTTTCTGCCCTTATGTCAGCATATGTGCCCGCTCCGTCCCCGTCGGCAGCAGATGCCGCCGGGATCATGCACAGTACCATCGCCGCAAGAGCTATCACGGCCGTGAATGCGATCATCTTTTTCGTACGAACACCCCCCTTCTCAATCCAAGCCAGAATATAAGCAGCATCATGAGTATGCATAATGCCGCGAACACCCACACGATCATCGGCATACCGGCAAGGCTGTCGAAGATGTTGTTGCCCGCTGCACTCATTTCGCCTGCTGAAAGATCTGTCGACTGTGTGTTCAGTTCGATCTTCTCCGTTGATGTATATTCCATGTGCATCGTCTTGGGCAGACCATCCGTCGCCGATGCGACCCCGAGACTGATCATCCTTACGTAATATACTGCGGTAGAATTCCCGTTCAGCAGTATTTCTCCAGAGGGATCGATGATCATGTTGTCCTGATCCACCACCCTGATGAACCATCCCGTGACCGATGCCGGATCCTTATTGAGATTGAGCTTTATCCTCTTATCCGTGCTGTTCGTGAACGTCACCGCGAATCCGTACTCATTTTTGCTTACTCTGTTCCCTTCCGCCGTAACGGTGAGTATCACCTTATCGCCAAGTTTGTACTCTTTGCCATTCTCTATGTCGGCGGGAGTGATACCGGTCAGTTCTATTGTGTCTGCCGGAGCGTATATGTCAAGCGTCTTCGTCTGTAGGGCCGTTCCGAGCAGATCTTTGACAATTACGGACAGGGCCTCGCTGCCTGCACCTGTGATCTGCGAGTTGTAGTATGCCTTCATGATCACGGACACCGACGTGCCGTCATAGGCCGGAATGACCGCATAGTTGCGTGCATCGTTGAATATCGGCGATGACCATATGCTGCCGGCAGAGATAACGGCCGTTGTGTCAAGGTTGTTCGTTATGGTCAGTTCGATCTCGACCGCCGCCCTGGTGGGATCCGTTGCATCGCGCGACTTTACTGTGTATTCTATTTCCACGCTGCGGGACATTTCGAAGTCCTCGGGGGTCCCGGGCGTACACGTTATCGGTAACGGCGGCGCAGGCGGCGTGATGACATATCCGCTCTTTGTCACACCTGTGATCTTTATTGTTGCGGTGTTATCTGAAACGGGTATGACGTAATTGCCGTTGATATCGGTCGTCGCCGAACCCGTGTTGTTGTCTATCGTGTATGATACGGTCACGCCTTCCATCGGGCTGCCGTCCTTGTATTTGACCTTGCCTGTCACATCATCTGGCTCCGAATCAGGCAGAGGCTGTGTGTCAAGTTCAACTTCCATGTTCACTTTGCCCTCGGTCTTGCCGTCAGTTTCCTTGAAGTACTTGGCGTCGCCGGAGGAGACTGGCGTCGTTATTTTTCCGGTGAAGTATTTCTTCTCTTCTTTGACAGTGTCGGTGACCTCTGCAGAGAATGTGAACTTAACTTCATGATCTGTGCCCGAAACTTTTACCTTCAGCGGCACAACGATGCTGTATTCTCCTGCCGATACCGGTATCGTGACCGTAGTGTAAGCAGTACCATTGACGGACATCTCTATCTTCATGGTCCCGCCGGCCGATCTGCCCACATATCCGGAAAGGGTTGCCTTCTTTCCTGCGTGATCGCTTGCGACGATGTCGTTTGATGTTATCGCAACGGCACCCAGGTCGATGTACGCTATAGTGTCGTCATTCTCAACTTTGATAATATAATCCGACAGCTCGTCCGTCGGTATGTAGTATATCTTTTTGGTTTCCGTGGAATCCTTGCCCTCAACGACATTATTTGCCGCTCCGTCCTTGTGCATCACTGTTGTCGTGTCATCCTTTGTGATATCCACAACAATCGTTGTTATCTTTTTTATGAGATCCTCAATGTCGAATGTTGTTTGACCGCCGGCGTATACGTTGATCCTTCCGGAATAGTAGAATCCCTTGTAACCATTGATGCTGAACGGCGGTGTTATCAGGATATCGCACGTGCCCGGCGTAAGCTCATATTTGCCTGTCGTCGGATCTGGATAGAGATCTGTGGATCCCTGTGTCACCTTCATTTTATACAGGTCAGGTACGATGTTTCTCACGAATGCGTCCAGTTTTTGTTTCTCTCCGCTTTCGTACGTTCCGCTTGAATACGTTACGTCCACCTTCACGCTGTTCGTTTCTCCGGGTTTGAGCAGGATATCCACTTCTCCGGTCGTCTTGACCGTATCAATTTCGAATGTCACACCTTTTTTGAACAGCCGTACGAGCAGGTCGTCAGTGGCGTGGTTGTTCGTCAGCGTTACGGTCGCTTTCCTTGATGTCGTGCTCGCATCTTTGACCTCATAGCTCACGTCAGTAGTGACTGGATCCCCGATGACGACCGGTGCGGCCGTATTCTCCGACAGATCGATCGTACCGCTGGGATCACCTATCGGGGTCAGGCCTGTCTTTATTTCGGCCTTGACCGTTCTGTTGACAACGTAAGAATTCACGCTTATCGGAAGTGTCTCCGAACTGTCGAATGTCGCGTTTATGGTCCTTGTGCTGTTCGAGGTTATCGATGTGATAATGCCTCCGTCGATCGCGGTCACGCTTGTGCCTGCGAGTGTAAGCTTATCTGTTAACATAATGACGAACACCGTTTGTGTGTTGGTGTTCTTCACTGATAGCGTTGCCTTTCCGTCCGCTGGGTTTATTGCGGTCACCTGGACCTCCACTCCGTCGAATTTGTATACGGAAGCGTCAACGGACACATTCACTGTCGGATCTGTGTTGGCGGCAAAGGTCGCATTTACCGTTCTTGTGGTCGTACCGGTCGGGACCGTGACCTGCACCCCTCCGGTGACGGATGTGAGCCATGTCGCAGTGGTCGTGAATGTCAGATCAGCAGACAGCAGTTTGACGGTTGCTTGTGTTGCGTTTTTATTGGTAATGATCATCGTGACCTTTCCGTCCGCTCTGACCGCATCGAACTCTATATCGACACCGCCTGCCGATATCTTTTCTTTTCCGTCCGCTGCTATGGTATGCGATGCGTCCGATCCCTTTATATCAAAGGCCTCCGGCGTCATGCTGTTCGTGTTCCTCGGATTGACGGTTATGTTCCTGCTTGTCCTGTCCCCGGTGTCAGTGGCCGTCGATACGCTGTAGTCGCTCTGAGACCTCATGAAATATCCGAAAAGCAGTTCGGTGTTCGCATAATACGCATTTCCTTTGGGCACCATCATATAATATGCGCCCACTGAATCGCTGGCCGTCCATATCGTATGTTTCACGCCGTCGAACTCCGTGGTCATCTTGATCGGAACGAACGTCGGCCTTATTGTGGTGTTCGCCGTGTATCTTATATCACCGCTGACCGCAATGGCATCCTTCAACAGGATATCGAGTTTGTACCCGCCTTCCGGTTCTGCCGCCGTTGTATCCAGCTTTCCGATGAATGCTTTCTTCTCTGTCGGATATGCATACGCATAAACAGTGTATTTTCCTTCGGGCACTTTCGCCGTGAACGGAGCGTCGCCGTCCTTAGGAACGCTTACCGGAATGGTGATTATCAGTCCGTCATCGTTTATCAGCGACACGATGCCTGCGTTCGGTTCTGTCTTGCCGTCGCCGTCCTTATAGGTCATTGTTACCGTTACGGTCTTATCTCCCTCTTTCCAGTCAGCCGCAGCGATCTTGTTCGTATCGCTGACCTTGGCATAATATTTTTTCCCGTCCGATAACGCCGTCTTTACGGCGCTGTATCCTTTCGCATTGTCGTAGTCGCCTATCGGCAGGAAGACCTTTGCTGATCCTGCCTGCGCCACTATGGTCAGTGTGTATGCGCCTCTCGGCGTGTATGCTCCGTTCGTGAACGTAACGACGTCGCCTGCAGCAACATCTTCTACCGTAACTTCAGCGCACGCGACCATTATCACGGACGCCCTTGCCGTTGATCCGAGGGTCGCGGTGAATGATATTGTTGCCGTCGTTGATGACGAGGACACGAGCATCCTGTCTTTACCGTCATACTTATGATCTTTCAGCTGCACCGTGTATTGCCCCGGCGCGAGAGACGTACGGGCAACCCCTTTGTCGTCTGTCGCGATCTCGGCAACCGGTATGCCTTCATAAAGGCTGTTGGTGTCCCATATCTCAACGGCGGCGTCCGGTATCACATTTCCGAATGAGTCCTTTACTGTGATCTCTGTCTCGACACTCTTGATGTCGATGTCGCCCAGTTCCATTTTTCCCGGATATAACGTGAATGTTCCCGTGTACACCGATGCGCCCTCGAGCGTCATCGTCACCGTGTATGTATCAGGAACAACGTTGAAGCTGAACTCCCCGGTAGCATTCGAACGGAATGAATATTCTTTGCCTGCCACCTTTCCCTTGAGTTCTATGCGAACATCTTCGATCGTGTTCGAAGCATCTCCGGATATTGTTGTTCCGGAGACCTCGGACCATGCGATCACAATATTATTCGGGTCTGCGGCCGTAGAGCTCCGGTCTATCTCCATCGCGTAAACGGAACCGCTGTACACTCCTTTCTCTTTGACCCTCGACGGATCTACCATGAACCCGTACTCGCCTTTTTCGTTCGTTTTTGTGACCCCTATCACATTACCGCTTGGATCGTATATTGCGACCGTCACTCCGGCCACCGTCTCTGCGTCATCCGTCGTTACCGTGCCGCTGACCGAACCGTTCGATTCAACATATTTCAGGAACGCCATCCCGCCCAGGTAGTTTATCAGACCTCCTTCGGAGCCTGCCTGCCTTTCCTGAGCTTCTTTTCCGGGGACCAGTGTCCAGTTGTCCGAAGATACGTCGCCCTCCGTGGCTCCGGGGTTGTACATCACCCACCATTTGTCCAGTTCGAAATTACTTAATCCGAATCCGGGGTACGCTTTGTACGTTCCGTCGCTTAACATCAGCCCCCTTAACAAAGAGCTTGCGGAGAGATTTGGATCGTTCTTCATCGCTTTATAATCCTCAAGCGACATCCCGACGAGCGACTTCCATAACATCGTCTCATAGATCGCATCATTGTACGTGTAATAGTAACCGTAATTCGGTACGCCTGCCGTATAATAATGGGACGGCGCACCGTTTTTGTCCAAGTAATAATCATTCAGGAACGCAAGCGTGCTGAATGTGCTGCTGTCCCCGTAATAAACGGGCAGCATGTTCCCTGTCACCCCTATGTAGCCGATCTTGTTGCCTGTGCGCTTACATGCCTCGGCATATATCTTTGCCACCTCGAGGTCTGTGAAATTCCCTGTCAAATATTTGACGGCGGCGAGATATTTCGCATTCTCTTCAGAGATGTTGAAATCTACCGGGCCGTATATGTCCGGGTTGGATCGGATATAATCTGTGAGCTTTGCGGTCACCGTCGGTTTTGACGTGTCAGGTATTATCTTTCCGTTGAACAGGATCAATTCAAGGTCCTTCACCGCATCGTCTCCCAGGATCGTTTTGAGATCGTCCCATAACGCTCCTTCGTACAATATCAGACGCAGGGCCATCGCGGCGACGGAACCCGACTGTGTTCCCAGCAAGATGTTCGAAGCTGCGGCAGAACCGCCTCCGAATATATCCGAGACAACATTGAAACCTCCTTTGGCTATTGCTTCCGCTCCGTAGTCCAGCCATGTTACCAATGCTCCGTCCTTATCCTTATCGGAATAGTAGTCCCATGACTTCTGCAGCGTCCAGTCGCTGTCCTTGATGTAATAGTTGGTTGCTCCCAGGTAGTTGATCTTGTTGGAATCCGTCGCACCGAGCTGCATATCTTTGCTTATGTCCCCTTTGGTGTTACTTGGGATCGATGCGTCCACCGCGTAAAGAACGTTAGGCAGCAACAGCATGAACACTGCGATCAATACGGTGGCGAACGGTATCGGTTTGAGTAGTTTTTTCCAGAAAGACTTGAACGTGCTTCCTTTGAAGTTCGCAAAGTATGCCTTCAGATTCACTTTGCTTAGGACCCATACCACTACCACTCCTGTACCTGCAGCATACATCGGAGCTGCGAGATATGCGTGATCAACGTTCCTCCAGCTGAAGAACAGCAGCGCAACGAACCACATCGTTATGAATAGATATGACGGCGAGCCCATCTTCTTCGGTAACCGTATAAGTCTGAAGCCGGCGACGATGAATGAGAACCACATCGTCATCATTCCGGCGTATATTGCTTGTGTGGATAACGTCACGCTTGCGTACAATGACAGCAAAGACCCGAATTTACCGTCCACATACGGGTACGCCTCGGATACCATCGCCCCGAAGAGCGACGACGCAAATAATGATATGAGCGTCATCACGACAACGACGACGATGATCGAGACCGGCATGGATATTACCCAGACGCGGTAGCATGATATGAATAACGAAACGGCGATAAGCAAAAGCGCAAGGCATATAGGGCCTGCGATAAGCATCGTCATTCCCATTATGAGCCCGTAATACACCGCACCGATCAGTAATGCGATAAGCATCACTGAAGCGTATAATGAAACGTGGGCTGCCGCACTCACTCCTCTCAGACGATCAAGCACCGCCTGGACGACCATTATGAATGATATCAGCATGATCACGGAAAGGAAACCTATCCATGAGAGTTCCAGCGCGGCCAATGAAAGGGCGGCGAATATCAAGTTCCTGAACGCAGCCTTATTTTTGAACGGAGCGAGGATGCTCGTCTTGATACCTGCATCGGCCTCCGGTTTTTTGAGTGCTTTTACCGCCCTCAGCAAGAATAATGTCATCAATACGAAGAAGAACACGTAGAACGCGCTCTCCGTACCGTTCGAGAACACTGTCTTTATTATTGCTACAGATGATAGCGCAAAGAATGCGGATGCTATTATGGCCGCTCTGCGGCTGAACATCTCCCTTACCATAAGGTACACGGGAATGCATGTCAGTGCGCCGACGAACGCCGTGGAGAAGGCGAGTGCCGCACTTGCTGCCTCAGTTACTGATAAGCCGAAGAGTGTCAGCGGGTACGCTACCGCTGCGACCGTCCAGTCGAATAACGGCGGGTTGTAGTTCAGTCCGCCGTACGGATAGTTGAGCGCGGAATCCGTTATCATATGTCCGCCGCCGGTTAATATGTGCTCAATGACACGCAGATGATATGTAGCGTCCGACCCGCCTGACAGCGCAAATCCGCTGCCGGCAGAGGTATCGTATGCGAAGAACATCCTTAGAATAAGGGCGATCAGAAATATCGCAGACAATACCGTTATCGAACGCCAGTTACTTGTGATCCACTCTTTGCGGCCCGGACGGGCCCCCGTAGTATCTTTCGACTGACGCATTCTACACTCTCCACTCTATAGAATTAACGGTTGCATTACTGAGATGGTATAAATATGCTTTCAATTGCGTATTATATACGTAAATAATAACGCACGACTAAACAATGCGTCGTATCTCTTTTTCCATCTCGGAAGCTACCTTCTTCGGTTCCGGGGATCCGTATATTGTTCTTCCGACGATCACATAGTCCGCACCCGCCGATATAGCGGCGGATGCGCTCCCGCCTTGTGCTCCGACGCCCGGCGACAATATCTTTTTTGTGCCGATGATCTTCCTGATGTCGGCGATCCTTTCCGGACGGGTCGCAGGCGCGATGAACCCGGAAACGCCGCATTTGACGCCGAGAGATGCCATCTCCTCTGCGTGTTTCGCCGTGAACGTGAGTCCGCCGGGATGACTCATTTCCGTGACCGCATATATCTCCGCCTTGCCGGCGGCGGCGACCGCCGCCGATAACGAATCTTCGCCTGTGAATGCATGAACTATAACGGCGGACGCCCCTCTTGCGACCGCGCCTTCCACTATGAGTTTTACAGTGTTCGGGACATCTGCGACCTTCAGGTCGCATACGACATCCGTCATTTTTGATAGCTTGGTTATCATTTCCGGGCCTGACGATAATATCAGCGGCCAGTTTATCTTCACGGCATCGATGTGATCTTTCACTTCGTTCGCAATTTTCAGCGCTTTCTCTCCGTCCGTTTCATCCAATGCCAAAATGATGTGCGAATCCTTTTTCATTTCATCGACCTATCACCAAACATCGGAAGGGTTATTAAAACATCGTATCATTGTTATGACGATGCTCAGGAAATTAGAATGCGGGTCATCCGCGAACGGGAAGCTCGCCGAAGGGTGCGAACATTGCATGAACGGAAGCAAGATGGTCCTTTTCGTTACGGGAAGATGCGGCACCGGCTGTTTCTATTGCCCCGTTTCCGAGGAGAAGATGGGGTCTGACAGAGTATATGCGAACGAAAAACTAATAAACGGAAATGATGAGATCATTTCAGAAGCTCTGTCAATGGACGCCACCGGAACGGGAATAACGGGCGGCGACCCGTTATTGAATATCGATCGGACCCTGAACATGATAAAGATGCTGAAGGATAAGTTCGGAAAGGAGCACCACATCCACCTCTATACATCGTCGATCGATCTCGATAAAGTAATGAGACTTGAGGCCACGGGGCTTGATGAGATACGTTTTCATCCTCCCGTGAATCTTTGGGAACGGATAGGGACGACCGACCTAGGCAAGATAATCTCATCGACAAAGATGGACGTCGGCATTGAGATTCCCGCTTTACCCGACCTTGCATCTCAGCTGGAAAGGCTTAT
>JAIRJQ010000038.1 GCA_031260545.1 Methanomassiliicoccaceae archaeon
TCCTCGGCATCAGATGCGATCTTCCGTTCAATGACATCATCAAACATTTTCAGAGTTTGGGAGGTGATGTGATACTTCTGAACCCTGAATATGTGTGCGGACGCGATCATTTGCTGACATCGGTCATCCATGCGGAACGTGCGCTCAGGCACGGCACCAACAGGTCAAAGACGCTGCTTACCGAAACGATACTCTATGCCGCCGGCGAGAGACAGATATCCCGGGCGTTAGCAAAGATGAGGCCGGGCGAAGGATGCACGGAGTTGGCGGCCGTTGTCTTTGATGTTGATGACCTCCGTCTTGACATCATTGGTGCGGCAGTTGACAACGATATCATAAAATGCACAAAAGAGAAAGCGGAACGTCTTGGTCTTAGTGTTTCCGCGGGTGTGCCTTACGATGATCTCGCATTGGAAATGGTTGCCATGGTGGACATTCAGAAACAGTGAAAGAAGAAAGAAAGAGTTTACGGCCGGACGGCCGTTATTTATCCTTCGGCACGAACTTGTAACCGTAGTTGATCGTTGCGATATGGCTTTCATCACCGAGTTTACGGAGAACTGCGCGTACCGGCATACCTATCTCCACTTTATCCAGATCAACGTCTACCAGCTGACCTGTGACGAGGACCCCGTCATCCATCCTGATCATCGCGATCGCGTAAGGTTTTAAGTTGTTGTTATCAGCGGACGCTTCGTGCACGACGGAATATGTGAACACCGTTCCGTGATCCTTTAACATGTACTGTTCCATCTTTCCGAACGATGCCCTTCTGCATTCCGGGCATATTGAGCGCCTCGGGAAATATATCCTGCCGCAGTTGCCGCATTTGGTCCCGACGAGATTGTATCTTCCCGGAGTTTCCCTCCAGTGCCTTGCCACGGACATTATAACGCCTCCATTATGCTTACGACCACAGTTGACCCAGTGCCGCCGGAGTTGTGTGCGAGCCCGTATCTCGCATCCTTTACCTGCCTCTTGTCCGCATCCCCTCTCAGCTGTTTCGTTATTTCCACTATCTGAGCGACGCCGGTCGCGCCTATCGGGTTGCCGCGCGCCTTCAGGCCGCCGGATGTGTTCACCGCGACCTTCCCGCCAATGGCGGCCTGGCCGTCCTTTACCGCTTTCCCGGCCTCGCCTTTCTTGAAAAGACCGAGGTCCTGCAGTGCCATGATCCCCTCTATCGTGAAATGATCGTGAACTTCCGCAACGCTGATGTCCTCGGCCTTTATCTTGGCTGACGAATACGCACGTTTCGCCGCCGCCGCTGTGGCGCCGAATGTTGTTATATCATTTCTCTGGAACAGTGCCAGCGTGTCGCTGGCCTGTGCGGACGCTGTCACTTTTATAGGTCTGTCCGTGTATTTTTTTGCTGCGTCAAGCGGACATAATACCACCGCGGCGGCACCGTCCGATATCGGCGCGCAATCGAATACGGTCAGCGGATCGGAGACCATTGACGATCTGAGAACGGTGTCCAATGTTATCGCCTTCCTGAACTGCGCATCCGGGTTCAGTGCGCCGTGCGCATGGCTGTTCACTGCCATTGATGCTATCTCCTCTCTCGTTGCGATCTTCTCGTGCATGAACCTTCTGGCTATCATCGCATACAATGAAGGGAACGTGGCGCCGAACATCGCCTCCCACTGCTGGTCCGTAGCGGAATCTAGTATCGAATTAGCTGCTTCGTCGCTCACATCTGTCATTTTCTCTGCACCGCCGACAACGACGATATCATGCATACCGGATGCGACCGCCATCACCGCTTGCCTGAACGCAACGCCTCCGGACGCGCCTGCCGCCTCGACCCTCGTGGACGGTACGTTCTGTGACGCCATTCCCGAGTAGTCGGCGATGAGCGCGCTTATGTGGTGCTGCGCGATGAAACTGCCTGATGACATGTTCCCGATGAACATCCCGTCCACTTCCGATCCCGTGAGGTTCGCGTCGTTCATTGCTTTTAATCCAGCCTCTATGCCGAGGTCGCGGAACGATGCATCCCACAGCTCTCCGAATTTTGTTATCCCTACGCCTATTATCGCTACTTCCCTCATCTCATCACCCCATCATGATCTTGCCTTTGAATTTCGCGTATCTTCCGTAATCAAGCTGCAGTGTGTCTTTCAGGCGGTCGGCAACGGTCGGGGCCGCCTGCCTGTTGTACTTTTCGATCTCATCGGTCACGGTGATATCGAACGCATCGCTCCCTGCGCCTGAACCGTACGCGACGACGAATATCCTCTCGCCGGGTCTAGCGTTATCAAGTACGTTCGCGAGACCCAACGGAACAGCGCCGCTGTATGTGTTACCGATGAACGGCGTCAGTAATCCGAACTTTATCTGCTGATCGTTGAATCCCAGCTCTTTCGCCATGCGCGTCGGGAATTTCCCGTTCGGCTGATGGAAGACCGCATGCTGATAATCCTCTGGCCTTGATCCCATGGCGTCGAACAACCTTTTTGCTGCCGAACCGATGTGCTTAAAGTACGCGGGCTCCCCGGTGAACCTTCCGCCGTGCTGCGGGTACGGTGCACCTTCACGTCTCCAGAAGTCCGGAGTGTCTGTTGTGTAACTCAACGTCTTGTTTATCTTGGCTATAATCTTCTCTGAACCTATGAGATAGGCTGCGCCGCCGGCGGATGCCGAATACTCCAGCGCATCGCCGGGCGCCCCCTGCGACGTATCGGCGCCTATCGCTATCCCGTATCTTATCATCTTTGAGCCCACAAGGCCCATGCACATCTGTATGCCGGCGGTACCCGCCTTACAAGCGAACTCAAGGTCCGCTGCCGTCATTTCGGGTGTTGCGCGTATCGCTTCCGCGACGACCGTTCCCGACGGTTTAACTGCGTACGGATGCGATTCCGATCCTACGTAGACGGCGCCGATATGCTTCGGGTCGACATTGCAGCGTGACATCATATTCCTCGCTGCTTCCGTCGCTATCGTGATGACATCCTCATCCGGCGACGGTACTGATTTCATGTGGATCAGCAGACCTTTGCCCATCGCCTCTCCGTCGATGCCCCATGTCTTTCCTATCTCTGCAGGAGTTATCCTGTACCTCGGCACATATGCGCCGTAACTCACTATCCCTACATCCATTTCATTTCCCTTCCTTCAGTGCTCTGAGCCTCATTATAAGTTCATTCAATTCCGTGTCAACGGATACCAGCGGTACCCCTTCCAGTTCTGCTAATTTAACGGCAAGCGGATCTATCTTCTCGGGTTTCAGATAAACGACCATCGCCGGCGTGAGAGGATGCGCACGGATCGCCACCATTGGTGAGCGTCCGAATGATACGTCCGTGAATATCAAAGCGCGTTCTGTGCTCCATCCGTATATTTTCAAGTAATCGGACGAGCTCAGGGACATTATCGCTTTCATTGAATTGACCACAGTGTATCCGTAGATCATCCTTCCCGCTGCGCCCGGGTTAAGGATCGTGCCGTTCAATGCTTTTACGAATTCCTCGGGCGGTATGCCCGATCCGAACTCCTCCATCGCGATTATGCATTCCTCGCGTGATTCCGATTTGAACTTGGATGCTGTGGGAGAACCGCGTTCAGCGTCTATGGCCATCAGTGAATCTACCATTTTTTTGACGACGCCTACGCCGGGGGACCTTCTCCTTCCTGATTCGTAGTCGCTTATTACCGACGGCGAAACATCCATCGCCGATGCCAGCTCATTCTGCGATACCGAGAACTCTTCCCTCCATTTCCTCATGGTCTTTCCGGGATCGTTCGAGAGTGCTATCTCTCCCGCCATCTTCTCCGTGAGGTTGGTGGTCATCCTTTATAACATGAGAGTTCAGACTATTTATATGTGTCGTATATATACATCGACAAAAGACGTTATTGTTTTTGGCTATAGATGCTAAGAGGATAAAAACATTAACGGAGATCTTCATTTTCCAAAAAAAACGACCATCCAGATGTCGATGGTGGGCCCAAAGAGGCATTTCGCCGCCCCCGGCGGCTGACGGGGCCGGGCCCAGGGAGGTATCATTGATGTTTTTTTCAGGAAGGAAAGATAAGAAAGGAGGAAGCAAAAAGAAGACGAAACTGACCAAGCAGAGAAAGGATCCGGTGGCCGAGAACGGCAGAACGGATAAGCAGACGAACGCCACGGACCGCAGAGGAGGCATGATACAGATCCCTCCGCCGGTGGCCGTGAAGAAACGGCCGAAGACTGGAGATAACATCAAGACGTCCGACGTCGAGAAGATTTGGAATAAGAAAAAGGAGAAGTGATAGATATGGCAGCAAAGGCAACAAGCGAAAAGAAGAAGACGAGCAGCAGAACGAAGACGAAGAAATCGAGCGCAAAGAAGACCAATAAGTGATGGGCATGGCATTGCTTGGAAAGAACGGAAAACAGTCCTCCGGGAAGGAGGACGCCAAAACCCGCAAAGAGGACAACAGCGCTGCGAAGGCTGAGGCCCGGACGAAAAGGTATGAGGCAGAGACGAAGATCAAACAGGATAAGTCCGAGATCAAGAAACAGAATGCTGCGACAAACAACAAACTGAGGACCGAAGGCAAGCCCATTCACGGTGTAGCCTTCTACGATAAGAAAAAGGGCAAGAAGTGAGGACTGGGCACATGGGGAAAGGACCTAAGCGTGACAAGAACACCGGACGGTTCGTGACCAAAGTGTCTCTGATGGACAAGATATCTAAGAAGAAGTCCGTCGCTAATACACCAAATACGAAGAAGGCCATGAAAGATTCGCCATCCGGAAAACAAAAAAAAGCCAAAACCGAAGGGATCATCACCGACCCTTTGAAAGTTAAGAAGATAATGGTGAATGATAAACCGTTCCTCATACCAGTCGACAAAGACGGCAACGTTCCGATTGATGTCCTGGTTGTCCGCTTCCTGCAGGTCACTGAAGGAGATCGCAAAGGTAGGGAACGTGCACCGCATATCGATCAGACAATAAACGCAAATACAATAATCAAACCAGATAAAAATGGAAACTTCAAGGCCGAGGATATCGCCAGATGGTGGGCCAATCCGAACGAATTTGATATAGAGGGCATAGATACAAAGGATGCCAATATTTTCAGGACATTAAATGGTTCCAGAAAAGGATCCCGGGCCGCCCAACATAAGATAGCAGTTCAGACAATCAAAGAAGAAGACTATGAGATGATCAGACAGTCCTTAGACAATGCGTTCACGATCCGAGAGCTCAAGACCATGGTAGAGAATGGCGGACTGACAATAAGAGTGGATGAGAGTATTCAAGACCCTGGAGTATATTATCCGGGAAGGAATCTCATACTTGTGAATACCAGGATGGCGGGTGCCGGCACAACGACACATGAAGCAATACACCACCTAAGAAGGGCAGATTCTGAAAGAAAGGATATAGTTTCTAAAACCAGAATCATACCGGGCGGGTTTACGCCAGAGAATCAAAATGCTGAAGAATCGGCCACTACAGCGGAGACATTCATCAGATTGGATCCGAATAAAGGTAGGGGCTACAGATCATATTATTCAAAACTGAAAGGGAACCCGGAGAAGAACATCGATGCAGATCGGGAGCTTTTCTTAGGTAAGGATGGAAAGCCTCTAAGAGGAAAACGCGCGGTCAAGGCCCTTGAACAGGAATATGATAAAAGCAAGATAGGCAATCTGCAGATATTTGGAACGAAACAAAGTGCCAAAAATTATCTGAAAAATCTTAAAAATAAGGAAAATGATTAATATATGTAACGTTTAAGTTACGTTATGCCTAAAAGCAAAATGATCCGTAAGGGTACCGAGGAAGAGATGGCCGAGACAAAGGCTATGATAAATTCCTGGAATGAAACGTATGCAGTGAATATGCTTCAGCTGCAGGAAAAGGCAGGGCTAACATACAAAGAGGCTCGTGCTTTCTTGATACCGTACCGTGAGAATGTTCTATCCATGTCAGAAGGGATCGCTGTTAGCGTACACGCGATATATAACCTTCAGAGGAAGGCGAAGCGAAAAATCGATGCCACCGGCTTGACATTGGAAGAGATCTTCGGCGACTACATGCCGGAGGATCAGTGGCCAGTGTTGACGTCGCCGTATGAATGATTTGGCATTCTACATCTGCCGTTGTTCCAGTCTGGATATCTATGCGATATCTCAGCTGAAGAGATCTCTTTGTACGTCTTTTGACGATGCCGCGCTCCGACCGGAGCTCACAGCACGGCATCCGCAGCGATCAAATAAAACTGCCACAAATTAAATATCTTGTGAACAATAAACGAATATGCTCAGCCCGGGTTATGGATTCATCATCATAATGACCGCAATAACAGCATTTTTGTTAGCGGTCAGTTACGGATGGATCGATCCTCAGACGGCGCCATATGCCGCAGTCGCAGTAGGGATACTGACCGCAATTGTAATGATCGCTATATATCCGGCCATACAAACAGTTGTTGCCGGCACGGTCGCGGCAATCGTTCTCATTCTTATTCTCCTGTACGCGATGGGATACATAGAT
This sequence comes from Methanomassiliicoccaceae archaeon, assembly GCA_031260545.1. Classification (GTDB taxonomy): domain Archaea; phylum Thermoplasmatota; class Thermoplasmata; order Methanomassiliicoccales; family Methanomethylophilaceae; genus Methanomicula. The sequence continues at coordinate 6,497 of JAIRJQ010000038.1, forward strand.
CCAGATTACGTCTTTTTTTGACCGGATGTTTTTCTTTTCATCTGTTCTGTTTTTCCCTTCTTTATAGGTTTGCTGCCACCGAGTCCTGCATATGT
>JAIRJQ010000102.1 GCA_031260545.1 Methanomassiliicoccaceae archaeon
CGCCGTCCTTTCGCCTCCGCCCGTTTTGAATATATCGGAACGTTCGCCGCAGTGCGGGCATATGAAGCCGCTCATGTTCTCTACGACACCGATTATCGGTATGTTCGCGGCGGCGCTGAATACGATGGATTTTCTGCTGTCCAATAACGCAACATCCTGAGGCGTCGTTACAACGACCATTCCGTCCGCCTTGGGTATCAGCTGGATTATCGATAACGCCTCGTCCCCGGTCCCGGGAGGCATGTCTATCACTAAATAATCGAGATCGCCCCATGCCACATCTTCTAAGAATTGCCTTATGGCTCCCATTTTCACGGGTCCGCGCCATGCGACCGGCGAATCCTTCTCGGGAAGCAGGAACGCCATGGACATCACTTTAAGACCGTGCGAAGCCGCGACCGGAACTAATTTATCATTTTCGACGAGTATCTGCGAATCTTCGAGACCGAACATCTTCGGGATGTTAGGGCCATGGATATCAACGTCCATAAGCCCCGTTCTGAGACCTTTCATCGCGAAAGATAATGCAAGGTTGGACGATACCGTACTTTTGCCGACACCGCCCTTTCCGCTTATCACGATTATCACATGCTTGATCTTTTCAAGGGATCCGCTAAGTTTGAAATCTCCCTCGCTTATCATCGGCTTGCCTTTTGCCATATTGTCACTATCATCAGCAAGAAGTGATATCGAATAAAGTTATCGGGCCGTTTTTGAAACAGATCAGTCTCTCAGACACCCTATGGGAACGACATACACGCCGTCATTGCGTCTGTATGCGTGTTCGGTGGCTGTTATTACCGCAAGGAAGGACGGCTCCCCCATCTCATCAAGATCGACCTTTTCTCTCAATTTGGTAAGATTCTTTACGGCGTCGTCTATGGCCCCTGCCCCCATCTTTATCTCGACGGCTCCCCAGCGTCCGTCACGGAGATGAATTATCGCGTCTGCTTCCAGGTCATTTTTGTCGCGGTAATGGTACACATCGCCGTCATTAGCCTGCGCGTATACCCTAAGGTCACGGATGCAAAGTGATTCGAAGAGAAGGCCGAATGTGTTAAAGTCTCTCATCAAACCGTTCGGTGACACTTTCAATGCAACGGCTGCAATTGACGGATCTACGAAGTGACGTTTCGGAGACGTTCTCAAAGCGGTCTTGGAACGCATATTCGGACTCCACGCAGGCAGATCCTCTATCACAAAGATCCTTTCCAGTGCGTTCACGTATGTGCTGACGGTCTTGTTCGAATTGATGCTGTCAATATCGCCTCCGGCAACATCGGTCAAGATCGTCTCCATTCTGACGGTTGATGATACATTCCTAGCAAGGGACCTCATAAGTCTCTTAACACGTTCAGGACTTTTCACCACACCGTCCACTCGTGAGATGTCAGAGTTCACGACGGCGTTCAGATAATCATTGGCATGGCGCAAGGCGAGTGTCTTTTCCTCTCCTATCGATGCAGGCCATCCTCCTCTGATCAATGCGAACGCAAGACCATCTAACGTTAACATTGACGTCCCTTCAATATCGCCGCCGTCAAAAAGTGATCGTAATGAAACACTGCCATCGGATTCAAGTGACTCGAATAACGACATAGGCCGCATGAGCAGCCTGTTGATGCGCCCGGTTCCCGTGTGCATCGTGACGTCATCTCTTGGCACAGAGGAACCGGTAAGTATAAAGTGCCCCGCGCCTCCGCGCTGATCAACAGCAAAACGGACACCATCCCAAAGAATAGGTGCGGTCTGCCACTCATCTATCAGGCGCGGCGTTTTTCCCTCCAACAGTTTGGACGGCCTGATCTCGAGGATCTTCAGATATTGTTCGCGTTTGTCAATATCTTCCAAATATATTTTGCTGGCTGCTCTTTTTTCGGCGGTTCTCGTTTTCCCGCACCATTTGGGACCGACTATCAATACTGCACCGGAATATTTTAAAGCGACATCCAGTTCTTTGTCCACTATTCTATCCAAATATTTTTGTTTCACTATTATGGTATTATATATGTAATATATTAATATATTTAAACTTTTATTAAAATTACAGACTTTGGCTGTAATTCACTACAGACTTTGGCTGTAATTCACTACAGACTTTGGCCAATAATTTTCACAAGATCGGCCTGATCCTTTTGGCTTTCCGAACAGTAGAACGAGTTCGCAGAAAAAGGTATAATGGTGCTCAGCATCCCTCATCTATGCCCTTAGGCGATCCCGGAGGAGGTAATTTTGAATATACGACAGAAGGCCTTCCGAAGGAGGTCGCTTTTGTAGAGGTGCCGGTAAAGGACATGAAGCGGGCGATCCGTTTTTACTGCGGCATATTGAAATTTGGACTCGTCTCATCATCTGATGATACGTCCGTTCTGAAACTCGGCCCCGGGTGTAAGATCGCACTTGTCAGAAGGCCGAACGATGTTGGGAAGGATACAGGCATATATCTCACCGTAGAAAGCCCGTACGAATTCAACCGCAGGATGGTGGACGAGGGTGTCCTAATGATAAGACACCCTCAGAAAGGGCCGCTCGGCGTGTTCGCATCATTCAAAGATGACGACGGGAACACGCTTCACGTGATAGGAAGATCATGAACCGAGGTTCGCTTTTGCGATCGCATCGTCGATGTCCTTTTTCAGTTCATCGGGCAGACCGGATATGCCGCCCTCAAGGAATCCGCGGACGATCATTCCGACCGCTTCGTCTTCCGTGAGTCCCCTCATCATCAGATACTCGACCTGGTCGCGTGCGATCTTTCCTACTGCGGCTTCGTGAGTCATCTCCACGTCTGCGATGGTCGATTCGAGTTCCGGTATCGCTAACGTAACTCCGCCGTCATTCAGAACGAGGCTCTTGCATTCAAGATGCGCTTTTACTCCCGGTGCGTTGCCTATAAGCTTACCGCGCGCTACAACGCGTCCGCCGAATGTTATGCTTCTTGATACTATTTCGGCACTCGTTTTAGGTGCGTTCAGTTCCACGAGACAACCCGTATCTATGTCCGATCCGTCATGACCGATGCATATGCTGCTGTACTTCATCGACGCGCCTTCGCCGTTCAATTTTGTGACGGGATAGCTTTGTACGGATGCGACACGGTTGAGTATAACATAATTGTTAATTATCGTCCCGTTCTTCTCAACTATGCAGCCGGACCTGGGGCGGACGTGCGTACTGTCGCTCCAGTTATGTATCATCGAAAATTTGAGGAAACCGCCTTCCTTGACGAACGTCTCGGAAACACCGACGTGTAACGTATCATCAGCGTGCTTGCCGGTCGTGCATCCCGTTATCACTTCAAGGGATGCGTTCTCCTCCACTATTATGATATTATGAAGATTCTGCATCTGTTTCTTGCGGCTGAGCAGCATGCACGTTTGCACAGGCATCTTGATCTTCTTTCCCGCTTTGACGCGTATGAAATATCCGTCCGAGTCCTCAAGATATGTTTTCGACGTATACTTGTCCTTTCCCGGGTCCACCGCTTTCCATAGATATTCTGAAAGGTCGTATTTTTTCGCTGCCACTCTCATAGGAAGCAGTTCAAGTCCGTCGGTATCCGATGTTATGAGCGACGGTCCGTTGTCGACGAAGAACATTGTGCCAGATCTTGTACTTTTGCATGTTGTTACACCAACGTTGACGATCCTTTTCTTGAGGTCATCCGATATCTCGTCAATGTTTTCCATCTTATCCGGGGTGTACGTGCCGACCTTGTAATCATCGAGATCGAGATCTGGTCCGTACGCGGCCTTTTTGTTAAGGGCCTCTTTCACATCTTTACCATTCTGCATTGGATGCACTCCTTGTACCCTCTTTCTCTGATGTCTTTCAGAAGGTCCATAGGCCTTCCCGAACATTTTATGCGCCCATCATTCAGTATGTATGCACGGTCCGCCCCTATATATTCCAATATTTGGCCGGTGTGTGTTATCACAAGCGCTGAAACACAGCCTTTCCCGCACAATTCGTCACCGTAAAGAAGGTCGTGGACCTTCTTTCCCACTAAACCTATGCTCTCAATGTCCACGCCCGATTCCGGTTCGTCCAGCAGGACGAACTTAGGTCTTTGTGCCGTAAGCTGCAATAAGTCCGAACGTTTTATCTCGCCGCCCGAAAATCCGACGTTTATATCGCGCTCCATGAATCTGTCCATGTTGAACTCGCCCGCCTTTTTCAGTATCGATCCGTTATCCTTAGATACCACGCTGATAAGATTCTTGAGTTTGACACCGGTGATATTCGGCGGCCTCTGCATCATCATCCCAATACCCAGCCTTGCACGTTCGTCTATCGGCAAGTTCGTAATATCTATGCCGTTATAGATCATACGGCCCTTTGTCACTTTACAATGACCGAGGCCCATTATCGCAGAGATGAGAGTTGACTTCCCCGATCCGTTCGGACCGAACAATACTGATGTCTGCCCATCTCCTATCTCAAGGTTAATGCCCTTAAGTATCTCTCTTCCCCCAGCTTCAACGTGAAGATCCTCAATTCTAAGCACTGTTACCCCTCCTCAATCCCTAGTAGTTTATTATGTATATTAACTTATCACTTGTTAACATACGAAAAAAATGCCGTTATTTTAATATTTGACGCAATATAACGGTGAGCATGAAAATAATAGCGCTGAACGGGAGCCCGCGGCTCATCGGTAACACCACGACAGCCGTGAATGTAATATTCGATGAGCTGGAGAAACAAGGTCTCGCGACGGAACACGTTCAGATTTACGGAAGTATAATGACGCCATGCAACGACTGCGGATCATGCGTGATACGCGGCGACGGCAGGTGTATAAACGAGGATGACGACATGAACATGTACCTCGACAAGCTCGTCGGTGCGGACGGCATAATATTGGCGGCGCCCTCGTATTACGGAAATATCCCGGGGCAGATGAAGATCCTTCTGGAACGCATAGGCGCATCGGCAGCATCGCACATGAACGGCAACAGACTGGCTCATAAGGTTGGCTGCGCGATCGCCGTACAGTCACGCGACGGAGGTTCGGGAGCATATTCAGAGATGGTGAACTTCATGCTTCGCAACGAAATGACGGTATGCGGATCATCTCCGCTTGCGATCCTTACTGGGACCAGGCCCGCAGAGATACTTAATGATAAAGAAGGGATCGAAGCGTTAAAGAGCATGGGAAAGGAACTCGCTCGGCTTGTGATGAAAATGAGATCTTAACAGCAGATAAATACTCTTTATAACAATGGGGGGCCGAGATGTATTGGAGAGACGACTACGAGAACAAGGTATCAACACCTAAGAAAGCATTGGCCAACGTTAAACCCGGGAAGTCCATATTCATCAGCGGCGGCTGCGCCAAACCGAAATACATCCTTGAGAACCTTTTAAAGAAGGAAACGTCCCGTGATAATAAGGTGTTAACGTCATTCAACTTCCTTCCCAGCCCGTTCGCTGACGAAGATGTTCAGAAGAATTACCGTGTGAACTCATTTTTCATGGACACCGAGGTCGAGGAAGGGGTATCAAAGGGAAGGATGGACTATACGCCGATACACACATCCGAATTAGCATTCATGTTCGAGTCCGGAAGGATAGCGGTGGACATCGCGATCGTTCAGGTGTCCCCTCCGGACATGCACGGTTATTGTTCTTTGGGAACATCGGTCGATATCGCAAAAGCGGCGGTCAAAGTTGCAAGTGTCGTTATCGCCGAGGTCAACAGACAGATGCCGAGGACGCTCGGCGATTCGTTCATCCACGTTTCCGACATAGACAGCATAGTCGAGGTGGATTATTCGGTCGAACACGAACTCGATCCGGAGGATGTGAGCGATGCGGTGCTCGATATGATCGGCATCAACGTATCGAAATTAGTGCCGGACGGCGCAACACTGCAGGTAGGCATAGGGCGAGTTCCGGACGGTATACTGAAACACCTGCATAACAAGAAACATTTGGGGATCCATACGGAGATGTTCTCCGACGGTATCGTCGATCTTGTGAAAGCAGGCGTCATAACAGGAGAAAAAAAATCGATACATCCGAATAAGATCGTAACATCGTTCGTCATAGGTTCGCAGAAACTTATGGAATTCATCGACAACAATCCAACTATAGAGTTCCGTCCGTCGAACTACACCAACAATCCGATAGTCATCGGCCGTAACAGTAACATGATTGCCATAAACACCGCATCATCCGTTGACCTTACAGGTCAGGTTCTGTCTGACAGAACCGGACTGAAGGATGTTGACAATCCGGGCGCGCAGGCGGAATTTGCGAGAGGAGCCGCGTATGCTCACGGACGCTCCATAATCGTAATACCGTCGACCGCCGAAGGAAGATCGAAAATAATCGCCACCATTCCCGAAGGAGCGGGAGTGTCCATGTCCCGCGAGGACGTGCACTACGTGGTGACGGAACACGGTATCGCGCACCTCAGAGGCCGGACATTGGCGAACCGTGCGCTTGAACTGATAAACATAGCGCATCCGCAGTACCGCACGAAACTGCTTGATCAGGCGGTCAAGGCCGGATACCTGCCGGAGGATCAAAGCAAACGTCCGTACACCGGAAAACCGTATCCCAAGGAGTTCGAGTTCAACGAGACGTTCAGAGGTTCCAAGCTGTTCATACGTCCTCTCAAACCGACGGATGAGGACATGATGAAAGATCTTTTCTATTCTTTTTCGGAGAAGACGATACATCAGAGATTCATGTCCCAGCGCATAATACAGCCGAGGTTCGAACGTATGAGCCAGGTGAACATAGATTACGATACCACGATGGGATTCGGAGCGTTCCAGTCCATAGGGTTAAGGACGATCATGGTGGCCATGTGCAGTTATGAGCACGACCCAAAGACAAGCTCTGCAGAGGTATCGTTCGCAGTGAGGGACGATTGGCAGGGGAAAGGCCTGGGCTCATATCTTCTGGACCTTATGATAAAAGTAGGAAGGGCAAGGAACGTGAAAGCGTTCACTGCCGAGGTCCTTTCAACCAACGCAGGCATGCTGAACCTGTTCTACCGTACCGGATTGGACGTCAAGACGAAGCTGGAGGACGATGTTTACGTCGTTTCATTCAACCTCGTGAAACAGTCGATATGATCACTGTTTGTCGCGATCCCTTATCTCCACACGCCTGATCTTTCCGCTGATCGTTTTCGGCAAAGCATCAACGAATTCGATGATCCTCGGATACTTATACGGCGCCGTCTCCTTTTTCACGAAATTTTGAATATCTTTCTTTAATTCCTCTGACGGCGTGAATCCGGCTTTCAGCACGATCGTCGCTTTTACGAGCTGACCTCTCACCTCATCGGGAACTCCCGTCACCGCGGTCTCCTTGACCGCAGGATGATTTACTAGAACGCTCTCTATTTCAAACGGGCCGATGCGGTATCCGGACGATTTTATTATATCGTCGTTCCTGCCGACGTACCATATGTAACCATCTTCGTCGCGCCACGCGACATCGCCGGAATGGTGCC
>JAIRJQ010000111.1 GCA_031260545.1 Methanomassiliicoccaceae archaeon
AGAATGACATCGTCTCAGAGGCCAGCGTTAAAGTTATGGACAGACATGGGAACATCGAACACACCGCATCGGACGGTGACGGCCCCATCAACGCGTTGGACGGTGCGTTGAGAAAGGCATTGGCGCGTTTCTATCCCGTACTCAATACAATAAGACTTACTGACTATAAGGTCCGTGTATTAGACGAGAAGGCGGCGACCGCCGCCACCGTACGTGTGCTTATCAGATCGACCGACGGCAAGGACAGCTGGACCACCGTGGGCGTTTCCAAGAACGTGATAGAAGCGAGTCTGCTGGCGTTGGTGGATTCAATGGAATATGCGATATTACGGCATGAGGAATCGAACAATTGATATTTCATAAAGCTTTGATGTTTGAAAATATTGATCGCCCGCAAAAAGCGGGCATGAAAAAGATGCACTGACGCGCAAGGTGAAAGGGAGTGGAGGCACTGGGATTTGAACCCAGGTCAGCGGGTTTCCACCACGAGGGGAGCTACCCCCCGCGAAATTAACGAGTCATCGCTCCAGTTACTCATCAACTGTCAGCAAACCCGTTTTCAATCACTCTCGATAACTGGAGCCCGCCAGTCTGCCAGGTTAGCCTATACCTCCGTTGTGTATCAGGATCACTGCTTGCGCATCTTCTGTGCTCTCTTTCTTCTTCTCATTTTCTTCTTGCGCCATTTCCAACGCTGATTGCCGCGTTTCTTCCAGGCGCGTGAACTTCTTTTCATTGATATTCTCCTTTTGAATGTGAAACATTCCGTGGCGGGCCCGTCGGGAATTCCGGTCTCTTTTATTTGAGACTTTCGAACCCGAGGCGTCTGGCTTAGAAGGCCAGCGCTATATCCTGGCTAAGCCACGGGCCCCGCTCTTTCTCCCGATTGCGTCATTTGATTTAAAGCTTTACCTGTCTTATAAATAGAAGGTGCGGGAACATTCTTTGGGTTTTGGAACGCCCGTTGCCGGAATGGTGATTGGCAACGGGCGATCCCGCGTGCCGAGACTGCACATTTGGCACGCTTTTTTTTCTACTACTTTTTCATTGTCATATCATAAATTCACGCTTATTCATCGTAAATTCACAAAATAACAACGAAATATCTCATATGGATGCCATAAGACCGCGTTCATTGAGGACGGATGCCGTGTTCATGCTGTCTCCCCACGCGTACTCCGTCATCCCCGCACTGCCTGCACATCCTGCGTTGAACGTTTGTCTGTTGAGTGCCGATGCTGCGGAGCCTTCGTCATGCCCTAACATGATCTCCGCCGCCTGATCGTAACCGTCGGAATAGAAGGTGACCTCTACCGTCTGCGCTGATCTGAATGCGGATGACATTCCGGCCGTTACTTTCCATTTGCTTTTGAAGTTCCAGCTTGTGGTCGGAAACTCACTTGGTTTCACAAACATATGTTCTCCGCAAATATTCTTTTGACAATTTGACTGGAGGTCCGCATAATGGTCATGCACACCGTCAGCGTCGATCAGACAAATGCCGCATTTATCCATCGGATCTTCAGAAGATCCTGTTATGCCGTCCTCTGCGGCGGAGGATATGTCATCGAACGTGCCCTCGGCCGTTTTATTATCCATCATGCCTATCAGACCTGTCTCTAATATCACTGCCAGAACTACCACTGCAATGATAATTGGTCCTTTGTCTCTCATTTGTGTCTCCCCTGTTGATACCAATCACCGTCAGACACGCTGAAAGAAGGCATAGACCTACATATCTAACGGTAATTTAGTATCTGAATGATATGATATCTATATACTATATTAATGTTATTGAATTTCATATTTGTTAATAACTCTATTATTTAAACTCATTTTTGTAAAATGACAGCAGATATAGGTGATCGGATGAACAGCAGCCATCCGTTACAAAAAAAATAACATAAATGGGAAAAAAAGAGGGCGAAGCGCCCGATCATTTCCAATCCAATTCGACATTGGCCGGAGATGTTATCTTGTATTGGCTTGCGTAAAGCTTTTTGATATATCTTATAGGCTCTTCTTTCAGAACGACCGATTTGCTTGTACCTTTGTTCACTTTGTTGCTTGCATCGTCCTTCTGCGATGTCCAACCATCTTTCATCTTCCTCATCAGTATGTTCTTGTTCTTTCCGTTGGAAAAGCGTATATCTTTGCCTTCTGCGATCAGTTCCGAGAGTTTTGGCATGGGTCCCCAATCTGTACCGTAGTATACAAACATGTTGCATTGATACCGTATCCGCCTGTTCCTCAGAATATTACTGCGGGATGTATGCTTACGTCCTCCGGATCATGACCTATAGAACTCGTACGCGGAACCGTACCCCATGAAGACCATCGTCGCTTCCAGTATGCACACCGCTCCGAGTATGAACAGAATGGGCCATGCGTTCATCACTTTACCTGCCATTTTTACTATCGCCTCGATCATGTGCAGTAACGAGTAAGCGAACACGCCGCACACCACCGCTATGCCTATGCGCCACCACCCCTCCGAAAGGAATTCGACCTGCGTCCCTGCGAGCCCTCCCAACAATATGTAAACCACGCCCATCACCATCAATGCTATCAGGACCGCGAAATGTATCTCTTTGAACGGCCTTATTATCAATGTGAATGCGGCGACGATCATTATCACCGACGTCGACAATGCCATCTCGGTGGTACCGTACGTATTGAATGCGATGACCGCCATGAAAGCACCGAATATCAATCCGATCAGCATGAGTAATTTATATTTCGCAGAACGGGAGTTCTTAAGGTAAGCGTATGCTATTATTATCGCAAGTAGGCCGCCTATCATTAACGTAGCTGTCGGGACATGATTTGACATCAGTGCATCTTTAATGTCATTCAATTCCATTGAACGAGCAATGACGTCTCAAATATATTACATTATATGTGCTAACTGTTCTTTCGTAACAGATCACAAGATTCCGAGGACCCTTGCCATGTTGTTCCCTAAAAGGTCCTCTTTCATTTGCTGCGTACCCCAATCCCCTTCGTTTATTAAACGTATGAACTGCATTGTCGAGTAGCTCGTATCGTATAATGGATAATCTGTTCCGAACACCACTCTCTTCGGATATCTTCCCGCCGTGTTCCTTAGACGTTCGATGACCGTTCCGGGATCCGACGGCAGCCATCCCTGTAATGCCGAACAATCTGTGTAAACATTATCGCATCTGTCCATCACTTCGAACAGCTCGTTATGGAACTTCCCGCCCAGGTGCGCGATTATTATCTTCATGTCCGGATGTTTTTCGGCGACGTCCATCATATTCAGCGGATGACAGTACTTCTCGTCCAGCGGCGGTAACGCCATTCCCGCGTGCGTCACAACGATCAAACCAAGATCGTCAACCAGATCCCAATATTTAGAGAATTTTTCGTCATCCGGAAAGAATCCGGTGGCGGGGTACATCTTTATCCCTCGCGGTTCATACTTTTTTACAAGTCTCTCGATCATCCTCAATCCGGATTCGCCTCGGTTGGGATCGACGCCGATGAACGGTTCGAAACGGTCGTCGCATGAGCACGTTTCATAGAGCCAGTCAATATATTCTTCGTTGGACATCCTGCCTTCGCCGACCAATTCGAAATCTGTCGCAAGCACAACGGCAAGATCTATCTTGCTGACGTCCATCGTTTCTCTGAACTCGCCCATTATTGCATTGTAGTCCCAAAATGGTATGTCCGCATCAAGTTTGAAGTCCATGAATCCTTCCAGTTCGTTCGCATTTTCCAGCAGCGGATGTAAGTAATTCCTTACCGCAAGGTCTGGAATCATCTTCCTGTTCCAAATGTGGATGTGCGAATCGATTATCATCTTTAATGCATCGCCATAGGAGATAATATCTTTATCTGAACCGCGAAAGGCCGCTCTCTTGATCGAAGGAACCGAAAGGGATGGCGGACGGAACGGTCCTTCCGGGCCGTTCCGTCCCGTTGATATTTTTCTGTTTCCTTCGTTGCGTTCACTCCTCTGTCATATTGAAGTTCACGCCCTGCCTTGACTCCGTCAGTATGAACCTTGAAGGCAGAGTGTCGGTCGTTTTGTACCCTTCCTTCGCAACATCGGATATTACCACTTCAGAACCGGCCGGTGCGCGTATCACATATCGTCCGTTATCGTTGGTGATCGCTTTTTTGGATTTACCGTCGATCGTGTATCCTATGGCAACACCTTTCAGTCCGCTCTCATTGTATGTGATCGATCCTTCTACTTTACGCATCACGCCGCTCCACAGGATCACCAGCGACACCAGGACCAAAATTAACAAAAGGAAGAGGATGAACCCTATCGATATGCCCTCCCCGCCTTTGACCTTGCCTAATTCTGCGCTTATGGTGATGCTCAGCGAATCCGCATATACGTACGGATTGTCTTCCGAATTCACGTCGCCTGTCCAGCGTATGAACTCGTATCCGTCATTGGCAAAGGCCTTGATGTGCACTGTGAGGTCATTCGGGAATGTCTTCTCAAATACGTTGATATCAGCCTTCGATGACGGGAATGCCCACCAGTCCCCTTCATCGCCGGTCAAAGACCACATCACTGTTCCGTTCTTTGATGTCTCATACGTCACAACAAAATAATGCAGATCTCTGAGACCGCCGGTGTGCGCGAATACGGCACCGATGATAATGCTGTCCTTCCCTGTGTATATGTACGGGTTGTCCTCACCTGCGCCTATGCCTCCGGTCCAGAATGATAACTCATATCCTTCATCGCCGACCGCTTTAAGGTATACTCCTGCAGATGACATCGGGAACCTCTTCATGAACACGCCTGCGATATCCGGGAAGTCGTTGTATGTAACGCCGTCTGTTGACCATTGTATGTTACCATTCGTTACGGTTTCGACGGTCAACACGAAATAATCAACGCCTTCCGTGCCGTCAATGTCGAATATTGCGCCGACAGAGATGCTTGCCGTTCCTGTGTAAATATACGGGTTCAGAGATGTTGCCGGAACATCGCCTGTCCATACCATTAATTCATGACCGGGATCCGCGGCCGCCGCCAGGTGTACGTGGATGCCCGCAGGGAATGTTTTCGCGAAGCTCTCGCCGGCTCTGAACGGCCACCATTCGCCCGGTGCTCCCGTGATCGACCACATGACGGTACCGTCCTTCGTTGTTTCGTCATAGGTCACGGTGAAGTGATCTGTGCCTTCAATTCCTCCTGTGTAGGCGAATACGGCACCGACGGTCATGTTGTCCGATGGTGTGCACGTATACGGATTGTTCTCGCCGGCGCCGATGTCCCGTGTCCAGTATGAGAACGTGTGGTCGCTGGCCGGCGATGCCGTCAGTGCTACCGTTGTACCTACAACTAATTTCTTAGGCCCCGTCAACGGCTCATCGATGACGGAATCATATGACAACAGTATCTTCCCGTTGGCCATGAACGGATCAGGGAATATCCTGAAGCACGGATACATCACGAAATCCACCGCCGTGTTGTCGACGATGGATCCGATAACGAACGGTAATTCATCGACGTAGAGGTGGTCGTCATGTTCG
>JAIRJQ010000029.1 GCA_031260545.1 Methanomassiliicoccaceae archaeon
CCGCGCTCTTTCAGCGATCTGACCGCCTCCGGAGCGGTCTCCTTCGGAGGGTCAAGGAATGCCAAGTACCCGATAAGGGTCATCTCATTCTCGTCTTCCGTTGAGAATACGCCGGCCGAAGGCGGATTGTTCTTATGCGCCACTCCCAGAACGCGCATGCCGTCAGTGTTGTATCTTCTGACGGTGGTCAGTATCTCATTTCTGAGAGCGTCGGTCATCGGTTCCAGTTTTCCGTTGTACTCAGCGTCCGCACATATGGACAGCATCTCTTCGATGGCACCTTTGGTTATCAGCTGCGTCTTGCCGTTCTTATCGGCGACGACGACGCTCATTCTCCTTCTGTTGAAATCGAACGGTATCTCGTCCAGCTTGTCGTACCTCTCGGACGCGCCGTCGAGGCCCAGCTCTCTGGCGCGGTCGACGATCGCGATATCCATCAGATTCTTCAGCCCCGTCTGATAATAGCTGTTCAGGAACGCATGCCGGAGCACCCGCGGGTCCTCTTTGCCATGTATGTCCAAATGATATTCCAGAATGATCTTGTCCTGTGTTATTGTGCCCGTTTTATCAGTGCACAGTACGTCCATGCCGCCGAAGTTCTGGATCGAATTCAGATCTTTGACGATAACATGCTTCCTGGACATCACCATGGCCCCCTTCGCAAGGTTGGCCGAAACGATCAGAGGAAGCATCTCAGGTGTAAGACCCACGGCTATCGCCAGCGCGAAGAGCGCCGCTTCCGGCCAGTCGCCCTTTGTGAAACCGTTGATCAGCAGCACCGTCGGCGCCATTATGGCCATGAACCTTATCAATAGCCAAGAAACCGACTTTACGCCCTTTTCAAAACCGGTAGGTGCCTTTTTGGCGGCGACCTTCTTTGCCACATCCCCGAAGAGCGTGTCGTCACCGACCGTGCATACCATCGCGATCGCCGAACCGCCTATGACATTCGTCCCCATGAAGGCCAGATTATCATAGTCCAAGGGGTTCTTTGACTGCAGTTCCGACCCCTTGGATGTCTTTTCGACAGGTTCGCTCTCTCCCGTCATCGACGATTGGCTTATGAAAAAGTCCTTCGCCTTCAATATTCTGACATCGGCCGGGACCATGTCGCCCGCGGCGAGATGTATGACATCGCCGACCACAAGTTCGCTTATCGGGATCTCGAACGGTTTTTGAGGGGACCCGCGGTAGGTGGCTATGGTGGTCTTCACCATCGCCGTCAGCTTTTCGGCGGCCTTTCCGCTGCGTGATTCCTGTATGAATCTTAGAAGGCCGCTGATACATACCATCGTCGATATTATCGATACGGCGACAAGATCCTTATCAGCAACGAAGGCTATGATCGCCAACGCTATCAGAATGCCGGTGAACGGATTGATGAACGCATTGAAGATACGCCTCGGAAGCGAGACCTTCTTCGCTTTTGTTATGATATTCTTTCCGTACTTGTCGCGCATATGAGTGATGAGCCTCTCGTCCTCATATCCGCTCAGACTGTTGTCGAGATCGCTTAGGGCGGTTCCAGGTTCTTTGTGTGCGCAGTCGAGGAGTCTCTCTTTTGCCTCGAGCTGTTTTGTTTTTTTGTTCCCATCGTTCTTCTTAACCTGCATGTTAAACACTCCATTTTCTTTTTTCCTCCGTGCCGATGGCACATCCGGTGGCATTCTCAATAAATATAAAAAAGATACGAAACACTATGTTTCAGGCGTACATAGAGGTCTAAGCAAGATCACACGGCCGGTGCGGCCATCCCATGAGCCAGATCAGAAGGCCTGTGCGAACTCAGTTTACCGTGTGCCCAAAAAAGGGGAGAGGTTCGCGATCCAATGTCGCGCGTGCCCGCGTCCTGCCAGAACCGCTTCGGAAGTCTGGATCGTTTTCCTATCGGCGTCGAATAGATGAAAAGATCCACTTCTGAATTTCATTATTTCTCAGCAGTGAGAATTTGTCATTGTTTCACCGCACGCCGTCCGCTGTTTCGTTGTGTTCCGGATCACTATCGATACAAACAGATCGGCGCAGAGACCTAAAGTATAAGAGGAGAGAAGGAAAAGTTATGAAAAAGAAGCGGGCGTTCTTTTTGTGAAAGCCGAACAGGGACGTCCTCCATGCCGCAGAGGGAACAGCTCTATTCGGCTTAAGATATAGCATGAACTATGCCGGGCACATGCTGAACGGGCCCGAAAGGGAGAGGACCGACGCATACCGGACACCGACAGATATTTTTACTAACAGACCCATTTTAATTAACGGTGATTAAGAGATGCCAAGTTTTGCAAATCCGTTCGTAGGCAACGTGAACAGGAAGATGACCGATCAGGAGCTCGCCAATGCCATAAGACTGGACATCGCCGGTGAACTCGAGGCGATATATCTGTACGATGCGCATGCGGCGGCCACAGACAACGAGCTTGCAAAGAAAGTACTCGCCGATATACGCGATGAGGAGAAGCAGCACATGGGCGAACTGCTGACATTGCTGATGCATCTCGACCCGACGGAGAAGGAGCTCTTCGATCACGGAGCAGGCGAAGTGAGAGAGATGATGGAAGAGCTTGAGAAGATCGGTAAGAAGAAAAAGAAGTAAGGCACATCGCACAACGCATGTTGCCTTTCATCTCACGGATGAGGTTTCACCGTCTTCGGATCTTTGGATCTCTGCAATTAGATTTTTAGGAAATCATACATGTTTAATACTCAACGGTACGTATAGTTCACAACAAGAATGAGGTAAGATCACTAATTCAAGAACAGTTCCCCGCCGCCCGAATACAAGGAGATAGGAACATGAGCGAGATAAGTGCCAGGAAGCATTATATCGACAATCTGCGGGCGTTTGCCATTCTGCTGTTGTTCGTTATTTATTCGTTTTTGTCTCTCATTTCTTCCTATGTTATTTTCATTTCGGACAATATCTATCATGGAATTCTTGCTTCGCAATAGCCGAATATTTCAGAACGAACTCTGATTTTGCCTCAGTATAACGGTCTCTGTCGTGTTTATGATCTTTCCATAACCTCAATTTGAGTTTTTCGTATTCTTTTGCCGTTTCGGGGTGTGAAATAAGATGATCTCGGAAATACAGCTCATCCCAATCGCCTAAGTTTCGTACATGGATGTGAAATACTTTTTCAGCAAATCCTGTATCAGTGTATCCTTTCAGGAACAGAACACGGTCAGGTGTCGGGATCGTCTGCTGTCGAAGGCAAATATATTCGCTTTCCGGTAAATTTGAGATCAATCTTTCAATATCAGCACTTTCAGCGGTCTCCAACAAAATGTCAACCGTGGGCTTCGATATCAATCCGGGGACGGACGTGCTTCCTATATGTGTGATCCGAACGATATTTTCGCTGCCGATCAGACAGATCAGCCGTTCCTTTTCCTCGGCATACCATTTTGGCCACTCAGAGTTGTATTCGCTCAGTACGATAGGATATATTCTTGCCAGCTGTTCATCTTCGGTCTCTAAATTCGCCGCCATTTTTCATATCTCCCGTCAGTGAGGTTTTTCAGTTAAGATCAATACCCGATCTGTATTTTTCACACACGGTGTATTTGCAGTATCTCCACGAAATTCAACCTATACATAACATCGTTTAAACGTTCAGTTAATATCATAAAAAATCGGGCTCGAAAGGACAAGCGACCGGCGGCGGTCAGGCCGGTTGAGAAATTTTCCATCAAACCCTTTTTAACAATAGGATTCAGGCCAAGGCCTAGGATCCTTCAGATGACGACATCCTTCTCTTTCGATCGAACCTGCGGGAGCGGTCACACAGATGACCGCAGTGCCGCCTCTCTGTTCTTGAAGGAGGTCTTCTTGGGCGCTATGCTCATGAATATCTTCTTACCCTTGTACTCGCGGCCCGTGAGCGCGTCCAATGTTGTGTTCACGTGGTCATAGGACACTTCCACATACGATGTCTGCTGTCCGAGCCCTATTGTACCAAGCGAGGCATCCCCGAGCGATGCACTGTCCCTGATGAGGTTGGATACCTGCAGACGGCTAAGACCGTCTGCTTTTCCGAGATTTATCTTCAGTGACACCATCCCTTTCGGATCGCCCGCATGGTGCGGCCGCAGGACACTGGGTATGTGTACTTTCTTCACTGCCCTCTTTTCCTCCGGCACCATCTCCATCCGGGGGCCGGTGTGTTCGTCCGAACCTTTGACATTGAATCTCAGCTCGTCCATATCGATATCGGTGATCGTTTTGCCGATCTCACGTGCACATCTGCTGATGAACCTTACCTCCGGTTTTGTGACGAGGGACAATGCGATGCCCTTGTTCCCGGCGCGCCCCGTCCTGCCTATCCTGTGAAGGTACGTTTCAACATCGTTCGGTATGTCGTAATTTATTACACAGTCGATGTTGTTAACATCTATGCCGCGTGCGGCGACATCCGTTGCTATGAGGACCGTCACATGACCGTCCCTGTATCTCTTGATCGCACGTTCCCTTTTGTTCTGTGCGATATCCCCATGGATGACATCCATGATGTGGTCCTTGGACATATTTTTGTAAAGTTTGTCGCACGTCCTCTTGGTCTGGCAGAAAACGATAGCCTTGCATCCCTTCTTCAGCACGGCATCCAGGACAGCTTCCTTCTTCGCATTAGATGTTTCGAGGTAGCACTGTTCGATCAGGTCCGAACATATCTCTCCCTTTGACACCGATATGTCCATTCTTTCTTTCATGTACTTGAGGGCAAGGCGTTTGATCCCTTCCGCCATGGTGGCAGAGAACAGTAACGTCTGCCTTTTCTTCGGCACATGGTCCATGATAAAATTCAGTTCATCGGCGAAACCCATGTCGAGCATCCTGTCCGCCTCATCGAGCACGACAACGGAAACATAAGAGAGGTCCAGAACGTTCCTGTTGATGAGGTCCTTCAGCCTTCCCGGGGTCCCCACGATTATGTCCGTCCCTTTGCGTATGTTCCTTATCTGGGCGTCGATACTCGCGCCGCCGTAGACGACCGTGCTGCTGTGCCCGGAATGTTTTGTCAGCTTGTATATCTCCTCTTCTATCTGACACGCAAGTTCCCTGGTCGGCGCCAGTATGAGCGCGGACGGTCTGCGAGAGACGGCCACGTTCGTCAGGACTATCGATGCGTAAGCACCGGTCTTACCGGTGCCCGTCTGGGCCTGTGCAAGTATGTCCATTCCGGCTATCCCTGCAGGTATGGCCTCGGTCTGTATCGGCGTGGGTTCGGTCCAGCCGATCTCCCTCATAGCTTTCGTAACGTGCGCATTTATTCCAAGTTCTTTGAATTTATCCATATGATCCATTCCACAAATACAAAACTCCGATATCCGAGTGGAAGGGACCTCTATATTCTGACCCGGTGTGTCCGTTCCACTATTTAAACATGGCCTTCCAACAATTGTTCATACATTCAGGCGGCGGATGAGGGCCGCATCATACCAACCGTTGCCCATTATGTCCTAAAATCGATGAAAGATGAGGATACGCGGCCGTTGAAAAAAAGAAATCCGACCGGCGGCGAGATACATACTCCGCTATTGACCAAAAACAGAGGTCATCTACAACATCGGGCGAAAACAACAGACTTTTTAGCGATCCGGCTGAGGATGATAGCAGGCTCGAAAGGACTCGCTCTCTTTCAGATCCTCACACTCTCATATTCCATCGAATCAAGATCAATGATCCATCCGCGCAGTATGCCCTTCAGATGGTCGCAGGCGCAGTTGAAGACCAGCGTGTTGCCTATCTTATTCACACTGTAATTTTCGTGTATGTGTCCGCACAACCATACCCGGGGCTGCACATCCGCGATCCAGTCCGAAGCCGCTCTGCTTCCTACACGGGTGCCGTTATACAACATATCGCCGCAGTTCCGCGGCGGCATATGAGCAACGATGACCGTTCTTTCATCAGCATTCAGCTTGCTGAGCTCATATGATATTTTATTATCGTTGACCTCACGATTGGTGCTGAACGGTGTTATCAGAACGAACTCAAAAGGAACGAAACTGTATCCGGATACAGATTCAGCGGCATTCAGATAGAATTCTCCGGTACAGTCAAACCAATCATCATTTCCAAGGATGAATCGAAAATGTACCGCCAGTTCTCTCATTTTGTCAACAAGGCGGGCCGCATCCGTTTTCTGTCTTACCGATACATCACGTAGCGTGTCTCCGCAGGAAAAGTCCTTTCCTCCGATGTCTCCGCATACGATCGCCATGTCAACACGCTGGATAACTTTATCCAGCTTATCGATGATCGTTTGATCTCCGTGT
>JAIRJQ010000010.1 GCA_031260545.1 Methanomassiliicoccaceae archaeon
ACTTTCGGTCCCTGGTATCCTACGTGTGTAACGGTGAACGGCGACCATACGAGGTTCCTCTTGAACACTTTGTATGATGTCTCGTGGTTACCGCACATGTGGTAGAATATCTGGGGTCCAGCTCCTCTTCTGAAGCACTGGTCCACATAGTAGCCCATCTTCTTCGCCGAGAACTCTTCAACCTGTTCGTCCGCGAAGATATCGTTGTTCGCTAAGACCGATCCTACGATCAGCATTGCAAATCCATACTTATCAGCGAGGCATTCCGCACCGTTGACGGATGTGTTCACATAGTTGTCGACCAGCTTGTGTGCCATGTCCGTCTCTGTGAACGTCCACATGATGAACTCTTCCACACCGATCAGTTCCGCTGCGGCACCGACAAGGTCGAAACCGTAGGAGATCGGAACGAGTGTGTGCCCCAAGTTCTTCTGAACGTAGTCGTACAGGTTGTAGAACAGCGGAACGGTGTTACCCTTCAACAGCTCCTCTTTGCCGATCGGAGTCATCTTCTCGACATCTTCGGGTCCGTTGAATATCGGTCCTGTCGGAATTGGCGGCAACGTGTCCTTGTACTCCAAGGTCATGCCCAGATCTCTTACCCACGGAAGTGAGAAGAACCAGTGCGTAACCGGAAGCAGGTCGAACAGCTCCGATATATATCCAACGCAGTGGATACCCAATTCGGGTTTCTCATAGAAGTCCCTGATCGTGAAACCGCACTGCACGGCAGCGTTCGAGAGGATGATCGGATCCACATCGATTCTGTCATGGAAGTTGTCCACGAAGGGGCTCGCAAATCTTTTGGCGGCATTGGCGTGCCATCCGCCTAGGTCATTTTTCGGGAATAGTTCTTCGTAGCCCATATTTAATCCCTGTAAGACAATGCAAAATACGATATTTATATATTTTTATTACGATTTTGCAACATTGTTCCATACCATACTATACAGAGGGGTGTTAATGCAACTGTGTTGCAATACCGTTCAATTTTTTTTACTTTCGTTGCATTTATGTAAAAACATTGATAACAACGTTAACAGAGCTTCGTCTTTTGTGCGACCACAATTCCGGAATGCCTGTTTATAACCGCAGCTATATCAAAGATACGGAACATCGCTCTGTCCGGACCTATATTCACATCTGCGGAATTGATCCTTTTGCGAGAGATGTCCTCAAGCCTTTTCACGAGGTCCCTCATGGTCACGGAACCGTCCATCATTTCCTTCGCGTCGATCATTACATCAGCGACGGCCGCCGTTTGGCATATATCTGGGAGCGGCACTGGTAACTTGATGACCGTTTCACCGAATTCGATCTTCGATGCCGATAATACTATAGAATTAACTTCATTCCTTCCCTTCGCGGCGCTCATGTTCCTTGACAGCGGTAAACGGTCCGGCGGCCGCTCTATCGTTTTTGCGGCAGACCTTTTCCTGACGGCCGCATCGGATACGATGTGCTTCGAGACGACGATCACAGTATCTGCGGCGCCGACGAGGTCGCCGTGCCTGCATGCGATGATCGCGGAAATATCGGAACCGCGTATCCACTCGGTTATGGGGATGATCGTTTCGTCACCTTTGGGTATCATTTTACTTACGGTCGCGTCCCTGTACAGAAGGCTGTGGTTAACGGACATATCATCTATCAGCAGTAACCTGCATCCGATCTCCATCGCCTCCGCGGCCGATATCGCGGACGACAACGCATCGTCCGCATTGTCCGTTGATATTGATGCGGTATTTCTGGACGGATCGGATATGAACAGCGAAGCGTCAACGTTCCTTACCGATCGCCCCTCGTCCCTGGATACGACGGCCGCATCGTTCACTGTTATAACCAATTCTCTCCCGTCCCCGGGTATGTGATCGTGAACGCCTGATGCGATAGCGTCTATCAATGTCGACTTCCCCTGGTATGTTGCACCTATGATCGCCGTCAGTCCCTCCGGTATGCCCATTCCCCTGACAGCCTCTCCGTCAGCCGTTTCGAAGGTCACTCTGAGGCCGACGGGCGAGGCGAACGGTACTGCATCCGACATCGGTGCAAGGCCGTCCGCTCTTCTCGGTAATATGGAACCGTCGGCTATGAACGCCACCAATCCTTTTTCTCTGAGCAATGAACGTATGTTGCGCGAAGTTATCAGTGTGTTAAGATGGTTGTATAACTTCGATCGTTTGTATGAACTGAAAAATAATGATGCTTTTGTGATCTCCGCGAGATCCTCGGTCAGCATCTTTACCGCCGAACGTCCGGCCGCATTCCTGCCGGCCGCAGGAAGCGACGCTTTGAACCTTACTTCTATGAATTTTTCTGTCATGACAACGCAGCTTCGTTCCAATATCTCCTGACCCGGTCTAGGTATTGATATCATGCCGCCGTGCTCCCCTGCGGAGTTGCCTTTGGCGAACATCCTGCAGGATTCCCAGAACCTCCTTGCTATGAGGTCTCTCAGCGCCGTCTCCTTTACGGAAGTGTCATGCGTATCGTCCGGAAAACCCGATCTGGTGAATGAGATGCGTACCCTCATCTCTGAATACGATGAGGGTTCGTTCTGTATCTTGTCTGCATATAACGTAATATCGTCGAGCTCGTAGAATTGTGCCAGCTCCTTATATTTATTATAAGGTTTCCCGTCAGCGGACTGAAGGGATTTAACAAGCTGATCCTTTGATGCCATTCATATCACTCCGCGTCCGGCACGAGCAGTTCGAATCCCGAATCTCTGTCAATGAGCCTCTTCGCCTTGCAGCCGGATAATTCTGTGATCACGACTTCCATCACAAGCCACACTTTTATCCCCGCTCTTGCACACCCTGTTACTGCTTTCCCTTCTCGGCCGCATGAACAGTGCATATGCATTATCGGTCTGCCGGCGGCGTTCGGGAATATCGTTCCTGTGCCCGTTAATTCATGAGGAGCGTCCAGTTCATAGGACAGCGGAACAACGGGCGATGATACGGGCACCCGCGGACCCACTATCAGTCTTGACCCTTTATCTGCTCCCCCGACCGCGATCACTGTCGCTGCGCTTATTTTGTTAACGGAGGCGAATGATTCCACCGTCTCGTGAAGTATCTCTCCTTCCTCAAGTCTCAGAATAAAAACACGCCCTTCGGAACACTCGGAATATCGCATACGCGCCTCTGAAAATTAACGAAATTTGCTGTACCTGTCCATCAGTCTGCAGATGCGGTCGTATTCCTCTTTAGTTAACGCACCGGACTCGATGAACGTTTTTGCGTATTCCTTTGCTTCCCTTGTCGATACTCTGGATGCCTTTGCGACGATCGATGCTAAAAATGATGATGCTATCGATGCATCCATGGATGTTGCGGCCAATATCTCATTCATGTCATACTTGAACGGCGCCATTCTGTTCGTGTTGAGCATTGATTGCTTCTTTGACGATTCTCTGCGTTTAACCTTCACTTTCTTCTGAGCGGATCCGGGTACGTTCGGAGAGGAATTTTTGTATGTTACAGCCAAACTTATTACTCCAGCTGATTCGAATCGTACAATGATACTTAAAGTAGTTGGTCAGGATGCGTACAAAAATTTATAGAAAATGAAAAAAATGAGAAAGGTGAGTATGGATCATCCATACTCTTTATAGGATCATTTCTTCGCTGCTTCCTCTGCTTCGTATGCCTCTTTCAACTTTCCGAGTGACCTCGATATGATGATGATGCATATCACCGCTATGATCGTGATGATTATCGCATACACGAACAAAGGTAGCAATGCATTGCCCGTTGTGCCGAAGACCTCGTCGATCAGAGCTTTGATCGCGGTGTTCCACGCCAGAGCGGCTATCATACCGAAGGCTGCCGTCATGAGCGTGGCGAACGTCTCTACAAGTTGCAACTTGAACGATTTAGCCATATTGTAAACCTCAACGCCGTCATAACGTTCTTTGTTTACATAT
Organism: Methanomassiliicoccaceae archaeon; assembly: GCA_031260545.1. GTDB lineage: Archaea > Thermoplasmatota > Thermoplasmata > Methanomassiliicoccales > Methanomethylophilaceae > Methanomicula. The sequence continues at coordinate 3,932 of JAIRJQ010000010.1, forward strand.
TTAACGCTGTTTTTTTAATTATCGGGTACGAAACAGAGGATCGTGCTTCCATCTGTGACCGAATTTAATTATCATTGCGACCATTATGTGACAGAGGCATGATCATGAGCGAGAAGAAAAGATGTCCTTGGCCGACTGATATTCCGATATATCTGGAATATCATGACAACGAATGGGGACGGCCTGAATATGACGACAACAAACTTTTTGAGATGCTTATCCTGGAAGGTATGCAGGCGGGGCTTTCGTGGATCACCGTACTGAAAAAAAGAGAGGCGTTCAGGGAAGCGTTCGATAACTTTGATCCGAAGAAGGTTGCGCTGTACGATGATGAAAAGATCGAAGAACTAATGCTCAATGAAAAGATAATAAGGAACCGTATGAAGATCAATGCGGCCGTTCAGAACGCTAGGGCCTTTTTGAAAATTATCGAAAAACATGGCAGTTTTAGTAAAATGATATGGGAATATGTGAGCAATGAACCGATAACAGGTCATTGGAAAAGAATTGAGGATGCGCCGACGACCACTCTTATCTCTGACAGGATAAGTAAGGACCTGAAAAAGTTAGGTTTTAATTTCGTCGGTTCCACTATAATCTATTCATTCATGCAGGCCGTCGGCATGGTCAATGACCATCTGAAGGATTGTTTCGTCTGTGAGGAACTGGATCTGAGAGAAAAACAACATTAGAATCGTTATACGCCGGTCTCCCTGAGCATGCACCAGAATTCAAGCCCGTGCCCGGTGATCGTGCCCGTGTGTATTAACTTGAAACCAAACCGCTCATAATAATCCACATTATTTTTGTCATGGGTCTCGAGATAGATGGGTACATTTTTTGTGTCCGCCTTATCAATTATAATTTTCATCAGCGCACTGCCGACACCTTTGCGCTGAGTTCCCGGATCTACTACAAGTCCCCAAAGATAATAGTGCTCGCGCCCGTTCATCTGTCTCTCGTGTGTATCGGCGACAAATTTTTCACATTCATTGCTTAATTTATAATTGCGGTATCCCATGACCAGAGGGGTCATCAGAAAACCGCTTTTGATGTATTCATTGGTGGTAAGTCTGGTATGACCTGGAGGCAGCATGAACAGTGCGCCTGTGATATCCGGCGTAACAAAGGCCTCGCCGTACCGTATGGCGCTGTTCAGGACGTTCTTCATATACCACGTCAGGCGCCGTTTGCGTTTTTTCGGGTCCGGAAAATAACGGACCATCATCGGATAATTGAAAAAGGCTGCCGCCAATAACTCCGCAGCCTTTTTCGTATGTTCCGCTTCAAGTTTTATGATGTCCATGACCGTTTACACATCATAAGGTACGGCCGCCGATAATATTCTTTTGACCCCGACGTCCGCCGGACGGATAAGTATTGATCTTTGAGCTGGCTTTAAATAGCTGGTGCGGGGGAGGGGATTCGAACCCCCGAACTCCTACGAGACAGAATTTCTTCCTCGGAAGGAGTCTTAAGTCCTGCGCCTTTGGCCAACTCGGCAACCCCCGCGCGCAATCCGCGATAATTACGTTTGTTATTAAATGCTTGCCCTGTGATATGAAAAATAAGGGAATTGTAAAAAGTTTCACTTGATCTTCTGCGGCCTCGCGAAGTATACCATCAGTCCTATACAGGCGACCGCCACTATCAGAAATACAAATCCGAACGCTCCGGCGGACGGCGGCTCATCATACTCTATGGTGAAGGTCGCGAATGCAAATGCACTGCTGTTGCCCGAGTATACATTCAGAGATCCTGTCTCCCTGACCGTGAAAGTGGTCGTCTCCCACGCTTTCAGCTTCGGATCACTGTTGTAACCTCCGGTACGGAAGTACAGGTCGGTGTCGGAATACAGTGTTACCTTGACATTCTGACCCGAATACATCTGGAACCCTCCTACTGAGTCGGACTCCTCCCACAGGTCCCCTGCAGATAAGACATGAGTATACTCCGCATAATTCGATGTTACTTTCAATTTGTGGGGGGCATCATATGCTATCACATACAGGTATATCACGTCGCCGTATGCATATGAATTACTCGATGGTATCGATGACGGCCCTCCCTTGGCTGCATCTCTGAATGCGTCTATGAATGCGGTCTCATCATTATAGTAAAAACAGTTGTACGGATATCGAGGATAATTGCTATAATCTGCGGGATAGATTGAAAAACTGAGATAGGTGTCAGGTTTGACCGGCACTTCCAGTCTGTATATGTCCGGCAGCTGTGCGTTTATGTATGTTTCCTTGACGTGCGCTGCGCTTGCATTAGGTGCCAGCATACAGAAAGCGGATGTCGCTATGAGAGTTAGCGCCAACATAATTGCTATCTTTTTCATTATATCACAGCTCCTTTTTGTTGACGTTGAGCATCCCCAACAGAAGGAAAAGCACACCCCATATCATTGATACGGCAACATATACGACTGTTGAGTACGGCCCCAGGAATGTGCTGTACAGCTCTCCTAAGAACATCCCTCCCACTCCGTGGTCTATCATATACAATGCCTGATAACCGGTGAACGGAGGCAACGTCATCAACGGGTCCCATACGCTGCCTGTGTAATCCGGGTTGAAAAATCCTATATCTCCAGTCAATGCCTTGAGGATCAATACTATGAACGGAAGGAATATCATTATTGCAATGACCAAACCGGTCGACCCGTTCTTGAAGTATGTGCTCAGTCCGTATGCCATCGCTGTCAATGCAAAAACACCGGCAGTACACATGACGAAGGAACCTAACACATCGTTCGGATATGAGAGTCCGTAACCGGAACCGCATATCACTGCGAATGCATACGCCATCGCGAACACCCCTGCCGAGAGCACAAATGCTGCCAGGAACTTTCCGAAATAGTATATGTGCCTTGATACCGGAAGCGTGAACAGCAGATACGCTGTACGGTTCCTGAATTCCGATGATAATATCCTTCCGGCCATCATTGCCGGGATCGCGATGATGAACAGCGGAAGCAATATCAGCAGATATGACGGGGACGGGGAAGCGTCTGCGGCCCCTTTTATTATAGTCTCGGCTGCGCCGGAGTAAACGAGTATAGGGATCACAAGCGCTATTATTATGAAGCCTATGACGATCTTGCTTTTTGAGTAAAGCCTCATCTGCGCCCCGAATACGGCCATCAGCTGATCGATATCCGATGGTAGTTTGTAATTCCTGCCGGGCACGGCAGCGTGTGCGGCATCGTTCGATGCGATCGCGGCCTCATCTGATGTCATCTTTATCCTCCTCCCCTGTGAGACTGAGATAAAGTGATTCCAGATCGGAACCTTTCTGATTGAGCGAGAATAATTTGAGATCGTGCCGTTTCACCAGTTCAACTATCCCTTCTCTGTCGTCATTTCCTGAGAATCTTGCAGTGAATGAGTTCTCATCCGTGCGCTCTGCGGCAACAACATTATCGAATCTTCTCAAAGCATCCATGAACTCCTGCGTTATGCTGTTCCTTACATAGACCTCCAGTGTGACGTTGCCTGTGTTCTTTCTCAGTAATTCTTTTACATTGTCGGAGAGAATTACCTGGCCTCTTCTTATGACGGTCACGGAATTGCATACTTCTGATACTTCGTTGAGCATATGCGTTGACACTAAGAGGGACCTGTTGTCCCTCTTCAGACCTTTTAGTATCTCCCTTACTTCCACCATCCCTCTCGGATCAAGACCGGACGTAGGTTCATCGAGTATCAGTATGTCCGGATCCGGCATGAGTGCCTGCGCCAATGTGACACGCTGTTTCATGCCTTTGGAGAATTTTCCTATGGGTTTGTCCCTCCATTCCCACATACGGACCTCATCGAGCACTTCTCTTATGCGTGCATTGAGTCCCGGGCCTGTTATCCCTCTTAATTTACCGACATAGCTTAACACTTCAGTGGGTGTGAAATTCGGATAACATTCAGGTGTTTCGATAACGCATCCTACCGTTTCCATCGCCCTTCTGTGGTCCCTGCAGTCAATACCGTTGACCGATGTTGATCCTGATGTTGGGCTCAGCATCCCTGTTATCACTTTCAGCATTGTGCTCTTTCCCGCACCGTTCGGTCCCAGAAGTCCCATGTACTCTCCTTTTTTGACGGTCATATTTACGTTATGGACCGCTGTGAAACTTCCGAACGATTTTGTCAGAGCATTGACATCTATCGCATTCGTCAAATTATCCCTCGTGTTTGGCCCAGAATATCAGTGTTGAGTATTTATGCCTTTAACAATAGAAAAGGTATCTGTTTCTGTGCCGATACCGGCTGAAAAAGAAAAGATACGGAGCCGTCCGGTCCCGTTCATGCGATGTATTTACCGAGATATGTATCGTTTCAGCACGATCTCTGCCTGTATTCCGTCTCCTTCTTGTTTTATCAGATACGTCACTCCGTTGGTCATGCCTATATACAGCTCCATGCGGGTCCCGGACCCTTCGCTGACCAGCACACTACAGAGGACATTTCCGTCTATTGTGGAGATGATCTTCGGAAAAGTTCTAACATAACCGCCGGGCGCAGGTGATGATCCATCTATCCTCTTTGCGTCGCCGGGGATCATGAAATAATCTACAGATATTTGGTCTCCGTTTTTACTCCACATCATTGAGAAACGCATATTGTTATTGCCCTCGGCCACTGTCATAGTTATGTAATTGTATGTCTCTTCTTCGGCATGGGGTATGACGACCCTATATGCATATTCAGCTCCCCTCCCCAGATTGTGAGACGGTTTGTATCCTTTTGGATCTTTCAGACCTATGCCGTCCTCTGACAGAACGAGATGCACATCGTAGTTGAAAATATTCAATGGATCCCCGGTGATATATTCGAAAGTAAAATGCATCTTATATGGTATGACGTCTTCCGGATCGGAAGAGATATTAATGCTTTTGTAGGGCATCCCATTTGTGCCTGAATATTTCCATTTTTTCAGAGAGATGTCCTTTCCTTCGTAAAATATTGTCTCTGTACCATCATCGGATGAAAATCTGAGCTCTCCGGTCTGTTTGTGGATCATTATGAGCTCATGGTCCATCCCCATTGAGAGCACGTTGTCGTTTCTCTTAACATCAAGCATATAGTAACTGCCGCTCTGTCCGACTATCTCCGCCGTATATCCGGCATGCGTTATCAAATTCTCGTCTTTGTTGTCAACGACATCATACGTGAATGTTGTTCCTAATCCATATGACCCTTGGATCAGCGGATCGCTGAACGTGCCGTCCTTGTTGCCTGAACCTTGTGATCCGGAATTCATTCCTACCGTGACCGTTGCCAATACGATCACGGCCGCAACAGCTATCACGGCCGCACAGACAGCTAGCGCGGTTTTTTTACTGCTCGTGGTCTGACCTCTGTCGGATACAAGCGGTGCTCTATATTTATTATATTTCATATCAAATACACATTTGCGTTAGTGTGCCAGAATGCCGGCATTTTTTCCTTAATGGTGCTTTAAATCCCGATGAAGCATAAAAAAAGAATATTGTAAAAAGTTTATTTGATCTTCTGCGGTCTTGCGAAGAGTACCATCGAGCCCATACAGGCGGCCGCCATAATGAGGAAAACCAGACCGAACGCTCCGGTATTCGGCGGATCATCGTATTCTATGGTAAATGATGCGAATATTACTTTTTCGTTTATGTAAACGCCGTTTTTACTGTCGAAGTAATCGTTGCCGTATACTCTGTGCTCTCCCTGCATCGTGGCCGTTATCTCATTCATCTTTCCCGCTTTAAGATTCGGCTTGGACAAATAATCGTCCGCGCTCTTTAGGAAGATGTCCATTCCTGACGTCAGATCCACTTTTACCCGCTGTCCCGAATATAGCTTAAAACCCTTTATTGCATCGGATCCTTTCCAAAGATCGTTGGCGGTCAGTTTCTTGCTGAACCCGGATGATGTTTTGACCGTTATCTTTGACGGATCCTCATACATGAACACGTAAACGTGGTATGTTCCATTGGTGCTGGCGGTGCTGCTTGGCCGCGGTACCGGGTTTTTGTTCTTGAGATCCTCTTCGAACAATGCTTTGTCCTCATCGTTATATTGCCTGTAGAATAACGGATACTTCGGAATATCTGGGTCGTCCAGGATGATATAATCTTTATCGGTTGCCGTTACCTCTAGGTAATATATGTCCGGAAGCTGTGCGTCATTATATGTTTCCTTGACGTGCGCCGCGCTTGCCGTCGGTGTAAGGATGCACAGCACAGACGCTGATAAAAGACAGAATGTCAATACCATTACCATTTTTTTCATATTATCATAACTCCTTTCTTTTTACGTTCAGCATCCCTAGTATGAGGAACACCGTGCCCCATATGATCGATACCAGAAGGTATGCGAACAACGGGTATGGTCCTATGAACGCTTTGAAAAGTGACCTGAGGGACGTTCCTCCTATCCCGTTGTCTATCAAATACAATGATTGATAACCTGTGAACGGAGGCAGCATCATCAGCGGATCGAATACACTGCTGCCGGTACCTTCGCTCAGGTCCAGATCCCCTGTCATTCCCCGCAGGGCCAGTATGATCATCGGAAGGAATATCATCATTGATATCACCAATCCGGTCGACCCTTTCTTGAAGTATGTGCTCAGTCCGTACGCCATCGCCGTCAGTGCAAAAACACCGACAGCGCACATCACAAATGAACTAAGGACATCGTTCGGATATGACGGTCCGTACATGCCTGAACCGCATATCACCGCGAACGCATACGCCATCGCGAACACCCCTATCGATAATGTCAGCGCTGCCAGGAACTTCCCTAAATAATATGTCGTTCTGGACACGGGCAGTGTGAATAAAAGATACGCCGTACGGTTCGCGAACTCCGATGATAATATCCTCCCGGCCATCATTGCCGGTATCGCGATCGTGAAAAGAGGCAAAAGGATCAAGAGGTACGACGTGGACGGGATCGCCTTTATCATCCCTTTTATTATTGTTTCAGCTGCGCCGGAGTAAGCGAGTACGGGGATCACGAGTGCGAGTATTATGAATGCTATCGCAACCTTGCTTTTCGAATACAATCGCATCTGCGCTCCGAACACGCTTATCAGCTGACTTATTTCGGATGGCAGTTTGTATTTCCTTCCGGGTCCGGCGGCCTCGTTCGATGTCATCTCATCTGATGTCATCTTTATCCTCCTCCCCTGTCAGGCTGAGATAGGACGTTTCCAGATCGGATCCCTTCTGATTCAGCGAGAACAATCCGAGTCTGTGCTGTTTGACAAGTTCCACAATTCCTTCGCGGTCGTCGTTCCCTGAGAATGTCGCGGCGAATGAGTGTTCGTCCGTGCGCTGCGCGTCCGAGATGCCGACGAAATTCTTGAGATCGTCCATGAATCCCTGCGTTATGCTGTTCCTGACGGTCACGTCTATTGTAACGTTACCTGCCTTCCTTTTCAGAAGGTCCTTTACGTTATCTGAAAGAACGACCTGCCCCCTCCTTATGATGGTGACCGAATCGCATACCTCGGATACTTCGTTCAGCATGTGTGTTGATACAAGAAGCGAACGGTCGCTCCTTTTCAGACCTTTCAGTATCTCCCTTACTTCGACCAGACCTCTCGGGTCCAGGCCGGATGTGGGCTCATCGAATATCAGTATGTCCGGATCGGGCATAAGCGCCTGCGCTAATGTGATACGCTGCTTCATGCCTTTGGAGAATTTTCCTATGGGTCTGTCCCTCCATTCCCACATTCTTACTTCATCCAAAACTTCCCTTATGCGTGCATTGAGTCCCGGTCCGGTTATCCCTCTCAGCTTGCCGACATAGCTCAATATCTCCGTCGGTGTGAAATTCGGATAACATTCCGGCGTCTCGATGACGCACCCTACTGTTTCCATTGCTTTTCTGTGGTCCTTGCAGTCGACACCGTTAACGAAGGCCGATCCGGAGGTCGGACTCAGCATTCCCGTTATCACTTTCAGCATTGTGCTCTTTCCAGCACCGTTCGGCCCCAGAAGTCCCATGTACTCCCCTTTCCTGACGGTCATGTTCACATTATTGACCGCAGTAAAACCTCCGAACGATTTGGTCAGGCCGCTGACATCTATTGCGTTTGTAAAAATATCACCGCATTTTCTACAAATATCGGCATTAAATAATTGTGCCAGCAACAATAGAAATAATATATCAGATATATTTAAATCATTGATTCTGTACGGACCTCTTATCGTTCTGGACGTCTGAAAATATGATCGCCATTGTTAAGGCTTGATCCTGATGAAAAGAAAAAACAGAACAGGAATGCCCCTTGTACGACAATTGTATCGCTTTGTCCGTGCTGATATGACCTTGCGCCGGACCGTTCCTCTAAATGTATTTACGGAACGAGACCAATGACGTTGCGATGAGTTACAAAAGACCGGATGACGATCTGCTGGAAGGGGCTATACGGAACGTCATCAAAAAGAACCGCCAGATCGAATCGCAGAATACAATGACCGCACTTGTTCTGAAAGAGCTCGGGAAAGAGGATCAGGAATATCGTGTGAGCGGAGAGAGGATCAGACGCGTTTCTGTGGAACGTAACATACTGAGCATTGCGATCGACTATAATGAGCACGATGAATTGTCATCGCCTGATATTTGTCCCGTATGCGGATATCCGATGGAGATCGTAAGCAACGAAACGCTTGATGACCGCGAGACGGATGTCGGCCGCCGCTGTACAAAATGTTCGTATCAGACCGGATTGAAAAGACGCACTCCCGGAAGATATACGTTCAATATCGTTCGCTCGTCCAAGGACGGGATGGGCGCCGCCGATAAGATATCCGTGATGAATGATGCCGAAAAACTCATAAAAAAGGCGGCATCCATGATCGAAAATGTCACAAAAGGAACGGAATACGGAAAAAGAGGAAAAAGATGCGCATCCGGTATCGTGAAAAATATTTCATCAAAGAAGGATAGCGACAGTCTTGTGAATCTCATCCGGGATATGGAAAATTCAGATCCCGTATGGGCATGTCCGCTCGTCTCAATAAAAGGTGAGAACCGAAAAGATATATGATTGGTTTGTCTTCGGAAATGACGGTGAGATAATGAAAGGATGGGATTTCGTAAGGGTGCGCGGGTCGAAGGTTCAGATCGATGAACGGTTAACGGGAGCGATAGGTCTCTTAGATGGAGGATACGTATACAGCACCCTGTTCGCATACGAAGGGGACAGCGCGAAAGAATACGAATTGATCCTTTCTGCGTTCCCTCAGGAGAATTACAGGACGTTGACGCATGTGACGATATACATGCGCGATGTTCCCGGCGCTACCGCACAAGCGGCCAAGTTCTTAGGTTCGCGAACGGTGAACATTTTGAACTCAACGTCAATGAATGCAATTTCGGATACCACGATAATATGGAAGATGCTCGTTGATCTGAGCTTTGCGGGAGAGGCGGACATACTAGCAGAGACCTTCAAAGCATTGAAGGCGAGCAACGACCCGTCGGTGTCGAAACTTGATCATATAATAATACTGCCGGCGGACATCGGACGGGTGTTCCGTTCTAAGACCTCGGGCAATAAAAAAACGGAATTGAGACAAGGTGCTCCCGTGGCGATGAGAGGCAATCAGTTCGACACGTCCTTAGAATACTCCGATCTGCTGAAAGATGTGGACGGATCGACGGCGATGATAGTCGCAGACCCGGAATCATGGATGTTATCGATAACGTTCCTGAAAAAGGGGACGGAACTTGTGAGCATGACATTCAATATACCTGATTGTCCGGGATCGATACAGCAGGTGGTCGATCATCTGTCGGAAGAAAAAGTTAATTTGATGTCGGTGTTCAGCAAAGTTAAGATATGCTATCAGACGATGACGCTTGACATCACTGCTGACCTCGGGGCATGCAAGCACTCGGTGGACAGCATGAAGGAAGAGCTACCGAAAGCGCTTGAAAAGATGAACGGCATATTCGAGCTGACGGAATACAAAAAATTGAATTGATCACGATGAACAAAGAACATATTGCAGGAACATACAATATCGGCGATGCGCCGCTGGACAGGGTACTTAAAGTGAACGACGGAGCTATCGATGCCGCTGCGCTCATATCAATGGCATCGGAAGGTGCGAACGGGCTCGTCTCCATCGCCAAGGATATTCTTATTGATGCAAAGAAAGAGCACGGGAACGCAAAACTGACATTTCCGGAGACAGCGTACGGATTACCGCTGCTTTACGGGTGGAAAGGTATCTCCGACATCGACATAGACGGCGCGATCTCGTTGCTTAACGGTCTGAAGGATGCTGCCTGCGCAGTATTGGAAGATGGTCTCCATGCAGGCGAGAATGTTATGTATGCCGCGGAGATAATCGAAGCGGTACGATATCTTAACGGAAATAGAGGAGAGGAAGAAGGTTTCGTTCCCGACAGGATCGTCAGAGAACTGGGATTCAACCTCGTTGATGAGACCATACCGGGAGCTGTTCTCTTTTTGGGGAACAAAGCAAAGGACGCCCCGGAACTGAGGAAGATGGTAAGGAACTGCCAGTCGAAAGGGATGATCTCATGCGCTTCCGGAGACTGCCTCGGTCAAATGAGGGAAAATGGAATAGCATTAGGATGGAGCCGCATGTTCTATGCGCTCGGAGAGTTCACTGCAACTGTGCACGCACTGAATTTCGCGGTACGCGCCGCGTATGCTTTCGGAAGCATCGGACAAGGGGAACGCGATAAACTGAAGGCGTACCTTTCCAAAAGACCGAAGGTTGTCGTTATCCACCTTGGACCCTTGACGTGCCTGGACGCTGCGTTCGCATTTGCCGCACTCCTGCACAGTGCCGTTGTCGTTACAGATCAGGACGTCCCGAACATAAGCGGAGCACTGCGCTCATGCGGGGAACATTTGGATATGTTACAGGTTGGCATCGAAGAACGCGGTATAACCGTGAAACTTGAACCGATAGACCTGCCCGTTGCGTACGGTCCGGCATTTGAAGGCGAGACCGTAAGAAAGCCGAATACGTACATTGAAGCGGGAGGAACAAAGAGCGAATCGTTCGAACTGCTTACGATAGCCAAAGAAAAGGATGTGGACGACGGAAAGATAACGGTCGTCGGAAAAGAAATAGACGGATTCGCCAAAGGGGACATCATACCCTTGGGGATCCTCGTGAAAGTATACGGAAAAGGCGCACAGTCCGACCTTGAGCCGGTGATAGAAAGGAACATACATCATTTCCTGAACTTTGCGGAAGGTGTTTGGCACGCGGGACAGAGGGATGCCAACTGGATGAGGATAAGCGATGCCGCGAAAGAGAACGGATTCAGATTGGAGCACCTGGGAAAGATATT